>CAKMQF010000056.1 GCA_927911745.1 uncultured Gemella sp. | reverse complement strand
TACCTACTTTAAAACTCAAATCGGCTGTTAGTGATTCTCCTGCGATACCACGAATACCGTCAGTTCCAAAATATTTTCTCATAAAAAAATGACTCCTTGTTTTATAATCTATATGAATATTACTATATAAAAGAAAATAAGTCAAGGTTTAGGAGATATTAGAAGGAAATGAAAGCATTATATTTCATAATTATCTATATATTTTATCTTTAATAGATAATATATGATGTATTAGTTTTAGTATGAAAAAAAGGGAGTGACTCAAAAATCACGATTTTAGAGAAATCGATTTTGTCGAGTCACCCCAGCAAAGTTTATTATGATATCTGAAAAGCTTTTATAAAGCGAATTTAGATATCAATAAACCACTGCGTCTATGAGTCCTCATATACACTTTGTTAAAATTCAGGACTTTTGAGTCAGCCTCATCATATAAAAGTTTTAAAAAAAGAAGCAACAGAATGTTATCCTCTGTTACTTCTCTGATTATTAGTGTTTGAATTTGCGTTGTTAGTTGCTCTTTGAGATTGTTTAACCTCTTGTTTATCATCATCTTCTTTTTCTGATGAATTATCTTCTGTTTTTTTATCGCTAGTTTTATTAGTGTTTTGCTTATCTGTAGATTTCTCTGATCCTTTTTTTAGAAGACGACTTTTTATCATCTTTTTTTGCTAACTCAGGTATTTTACTGTCATCAATTCTTCCATTATTATCTTCAGATTTTTCCAAATTCCCATCCATTATAGACTTAATCGTCGCTTGTAAGAAATTCTCTTGTAATGGAATATTAAAAATCAACTCACCCTGATAACTTAACCCATACTCTTGTCTTACCAAGTCTGTTATAAAGTATGGATCTTTTAGCTTATCTATGACCAGTTCATTTACTTTATTCTCTTTGTCAAGATTTTCAATCATCTGATTTTGTTCAGCTAATTGAGCATTGATTTGTTTCTTATCTCGAATATATAAAAATGTTTGCAGTAGAGTTACAGCTAAAGCAAAAGTCATTATAGCTAATATAATAAACTTACGACGTTTTCCTGTACTTAGCCTTTGCTTTTAAGACATCTTTTTTAAATTGGCTATTCTGCTCTCTCATCTTTTACTTCTCTTAATTTCTCCGATAAGATTTTGAACATTTTAGTTGCATCTTCTTTCTTTGTGCTATCTTTTAATTCTAGCACCTCATAAACAACTTCTTTTTTTGCAAAGTAAATAGTGATTTCATCCCCTATTTTCAAAGTACTCGAAGGCTTAGCTTTCTTACCATTAATCGCAATATGACCTTCTGACGATATTTCATTAGCAACTGTTCTTCTCTTTATAATTCTTGATACTTTTAAAAATTTATCCAAACGCATTTAATCACCCCTAAATATTAGTACAATCTATTATCACATATTTATCCTCTTTTCGCAAATAAAATCTACGGTAATATATGAAATTTTTGAAAACTTCTTAACAAATATTATTAAAAAATATACAGCTGAATATTTTTTCAACTGTATATTTTATATTTATTATTAAGCCCAGTTTCCGTCTTTGAAAATCGCTACTTCTTTACCATCTGCTGTATAACCAGTGATATTTGTTGTCGCTTCTCCAATCATAAAGTCAACGTGAACTAAACTATCATTAGCACCAACTTCTGCTAATTGTTCATCAGTCATTTCTGGTCCACCTTGAACACATGTTGGATATGCTTTACCAAGAGCAATGTGGCACGCTGCGTTCTCATCAAATAATGTTTCTAAGAATAGAATTTTTGTATTTGAGATTGGTGAATCATAAGGTACTAATGCCATTTCTCCTATTTTTCTTGATCCTTCATCAGTTTCTAATAAGTTTTTAAGAACATCATAACCACGCTCAGCTCCGAAGTCTACGACTTTACCATCTTCAAATTTTAACCAGAAATTATCGATTAATACCCCACTGTAGTTAAGAGGTTTAGCATTATAAACAATACCACTTGTCTCATCTTTATGAGGCATTGTAAATACTTCCTCTGTAGGGATGTTAGCTACGAAACGATCAGCTTTTTTAGCATAACTTCCTGCACTTTGCCAAATATGATTTTTAGGTAATCCTACATACAAATCAGTTCCTAAGTCATTTGTTATATGTAATTTAACTAATTCATTTTCGTGTAAGAATTTTGCTTTTTCATCTAAAACTTTAATGTGTTCTTCCCATTCAGCTACAGGGTCATCTCCAGTTGAACGACAAGCACTTAAGATTTGATCCCAAAGTTTTAAATAAGCTTCTTCATCGTTTAATTCAGGATATAATCTCTTTGCCCATCCAACAGTTGAAGCACTAACTACACACCATGGACATTCGTCACTCATAATTGATTTCATGTAGTTACGCATAGCTTTTGAGCGACCTACCATAGATGCTTTTAATTTCGCACTATCTACTCCTGCTAATCCATCTGGATCATCTCCGATAATAGATAAGAATGCTGCACCTTCATCTAATTCAACTTGATACTTATCAACGTACCATTGACCAACCGTACTTAACGACTCTTCACTTTGATATTTTAAACCTAATTTTGTTAATTCTTGGTCTCGCCATTCCACTGATACTCTTTTTGCTCCTAATTCATAGCAAGCTTCTACAACTTTCGCTACAAACTCACGTGTTTCAGTACTAGCACGAACTAATACTGGTTGACCTTCTTGAACATTTAATCCAACTTTCGCAATAAGTTGAGCATATTTTTTTAATTGTGTATTTAAATCCATTTGATTTCCCTCGACTTCTTCTCTTTATTTGCTAATTATTTCTTTAATTGCACATAATCTATTATATCACTTTTTCTTAGATAATATTAGTAGGGAGTGACTCAAAAATCGTGATTTCTTAAGAAACAAGATTTTGTTGAGTCACCTCCGCACAGTTATTAGATATCTAAAAGCTTTTCTAAAGCGATTTTAGATATCAATAAACCACTGCGTCTATGAGTTTTCATAGGCACTTTGTTAAAATTTAGGACCTTTTTATCAGCCCCCATAGAAATTAGACTTCTCTTGTTGCTTGTTTTAACCATTCTAACTCATCACCTTCAAAGTGTGGAGCTAATACTTCAAATACTTTCGCATGATATTTATTCAATTCATATTTATCTTCAATTGTAAGCATATCTAGATTAATAGCCTCTAAATCCCATGGTACAAATGTCATCACTTCAAATTCCATAAATTGACCATATTCATTTTTTACTGTTTTTCTAACAATAAGTTCATTCTCTAAACGAATACCATGAGATCCTGAGATGTATAATCCAGGTTCATTAGTAACTACCATACCATGTTTAAACGGTTCAGCTGCACGATAGATTCCCCAGTGAATACCATGAGGTCCTTCATGAATATTACCTAAGTAACCTACACCATGACCTGTTCCGTGGTTGAAGTTCTCATAATCATGCCATAATGGAGCACGAGCAAATAAGTCAACATTAGCTCCAGAAACACCTTCCATGAATTTTAATCTTGATAAACGAAGGTGACATTGAAGTACTCGTGTATAATCGTATTTTAATTTATCGCTAACTTCTCCCATCGCTGTAGTACGCGTGATGTCAGTTGAACCTTCTTCAAAGTGTGCACCTGTATCTGTTAAGAAGAAAGTACCCGTACGCAGCGGAATAGAAGTTTCTTTAGAAGATGAATAGTGCACAATAGCTCCATTTTCACCATGACCGCAAATCGGAGAAAAACTAGGACAGATAAAGCCACCTTGTTCTTTTCTCAATTCTACAAGTTTCGCAGATGCCGAAAGTTCATCCTCTTGTTCGCTTGTACCTTGTTTTACCAGTTGTTTTAACCAATAAATAAACTTCGTATGAGCAATACCATCTTTCACATGGGCTTTAATAGTATGCTGTAATTCAACCTCATTTTTATAGCTTTCATTAAAATTGTCGGATTACGTCTCTCCACTAGTGTTATCTCTTTTGGAATATTATTAAACACTGCATAGTTTAAGCACTCTGGATCGACTAGAACTACATCGTTACCTGAAAATTGTTTCACTTCTTCATAAATATCATTATATGGTTTAATGTGTACATTGTGGTCTGCCAAGTGTTTTTTGATTTCATCAGATAGTTTTCTCTCATCTACATATAAGTCAACACTATCTTCATAAACAACTGCATAACTCAATAATACTGGTACATAATCAACATCCATACCACGAATATTTAATAACCATCCAATATCATCAAGTGTAGTTATAACATGAATATTTGCTCCTACTTCATGCATTTCTTTACGAACTCTCTCAAACTTACTAGCTACAGATTCTCCAGCTCTTTCTAAACTCATATAAAATGCTGGTTCTTCTGATAGCGCCGGACGATTTTCCCAAATCTCATCAACTAAATCAACATCATATTTTACCGTAGCATTTTTACGTTTTAGTTTAGTAGCTAAATCTTTTCCTTCACCAAAAGTCACAACGCGCCCATCGAATCCTAATACCCCATTCTCTGGTGTATTTTCAACAACAAACTCCGCAATAGTAGGAACTCCTGGTTCACGCATTTTTTGCAACTCGATACCAGTTCCTTCTAATTGTTTTTCTCCTTGTAAGAAATATCTCCCATCTGTCCATAAACCTGCGAAATCCTTAGTAACAATTAGTGTCCCTGCAGAACCAGTAAATCCACTCATAAATGCACGAGCTTTAAAATGTTCTCCTACATATTCACTATTATGAAAATCCGCTGTTGGAATCATATATACATCAATTCCATTTCTTTCCATTAATGCTCTTAGCTTAGAAACTCTTTCTTTTATCTCCATTGTCCTTACTCCTTCGTTATTTCATATATAACTTTATATGAATTTTCTAACTAATCGTGAAAAACTTCATCGATAAATAATCCCTCACAATTATCATACTTATTATTCTATCACATTATAATACGCATTTCACTAGGGAGTGACTCAAAATCATGATTTCGTAGAAATCGATTTTGTCGAGTCACCTCCGCACAGTTTATTAGATATCTAAAAAGCTTTTCTAAAGCAATTTTAAATATCAATAAACCACTGCGTCTATAAGTTTTCATTTACACTTTGTTAAAATTTAGGTCTTTTGGGGCAACCACCTAGATTTTTAAAATTAGTTAATTTTTCAATAAAATATAGACTATAGAATCAACATCTATAGTCTACATACTATTGTTATTATTTTAATAAATCTTTGAATAATCAGTTGCTTTTACCAACGAATCCACTATCGCCGGTTCTCCTCCTGAGTGACCAGCTACAACAATATCCAATTTACAATTATTTAACTTTTTACTTAATTCATAAGCACCTACAACACGGCAGTCAACATCATAGCGTCCATGAGTTATTGTTGTAGGAATATCTTTTATAGCATCGATATTATTTAATATCCAATCATCGTCATTCCAGAACATATTATTCATCCAAAAGTGGCATTCAATAGTCGCCATTGAAACTGCATAGTGAATATCACCAAAACTTTGTTCCAAGTTAGGGTCTGGATTAAGTGTAACAAGACTCCCTTCCCACATGCTCCACTCTTTTGCCGCGATTTCTCTTATCTCCCTATATTTACTTGTTAGACGGTTATAATACGCACGAACCATATCACGACGTTCATCTTTAGGTATTATACTTTCATATCTCTCGAATGCTTCTGGGTGTATATTACTCGCACCACCTTTTTCATAAATCCATAATATATCCTCTCTACGTCCTAGGAAAATACCACGTAATACTAAACCTAACACGCGCTCTGGATGTTTAATAGCATAACAAAGTGCTAAGGTAGAACCCCAACTTCCTCCAAATACTAGCCATTTATCAACGTTTAAATCTTCCCTTATTTTCTCCATATCCTCAATAATGTGCCAAGTATCATTATTCTCTAAGCATGCATGGGGCGTAGACTTTCCACTTCCTCTTTGATCAAATAATATAATTCGATAGAATTCTGGATCGAAATATTGTCTACCACTTGCCGATGTTCCACAACCTGGTCCACCATGTAAAAAAACTACCGGAACACCTTGAGGATTCCCACTCTCCTCATAATAAATAGTATGGGTCTCATCGACCTTTAACATTTTAGAGAAATTTTCTTTAATTTCAGGATATAAACTCCTTAATTCCCCCATAATAATACCTCCTGTTGTGTATTTGTTTACAATTTATTTATATCACATAACAGCTTAATTTTATATTTATTTAAAATAACCTAATAAGCGATATTTATACTCCTCTTCTATTATATCTCAACATTTTTTAATATTCAATTACTTTCTTAAAATCTATAATAATCATCTATCTAACAATTTTGCAATCGATTAATATTAGTGATATAATTATATTAATGATTATAAAGCAAAAAAGGAGTCGAGAAAAGTGAAACTTTCAAGAACTAACAAAATTTTAGAAAAAATGAAACAACAAGGAATCAACCAAGCTTTAATTAGCGATCCTTATTCAATTTTCTATCTAACTGAATACTTAGAGCATCCAGGCGAAAGATTTTTTGCAGTACTACTTGATGAAAATGGTGATCACAAACTATTCATCAATGCTCTTTTCCCACTTGAAAAAGATTTAGGATTAGAAAAAGTAGTTTATTCTGATACTGATAATCCTATTGAACTGCTAGCAAAATACATACCAAATGGTTCTGTTGTAGGTATAGATAAAGTCCTTCCTGCTCGATTCCTATTACCTCTTATGAATCATCTATCAGAAAACAAATTTGTAGATGTATCTCAAATCGTTGATCGTGTTCGTATGATTAAAGATGAAGAAGAAAAAGAACTTATGCGCCGTGCTTCTCTTCTAAACGACGCAGCCTGCCAAAGAGTTATAAATAGTATTTCTGAAGGAAAATCAGAAAAAGATGTAGCTAAAGATTTACTTACTATTCATGAAGAATTAAAAGTCGATGGATTATCATTCGATCCTATTATTGCTTACGGTGCTAATGGGGCTAATCCTCACGGTACTGTAGGAGATAGATATGTAAAACCAGGAGATGCTATAATTATCGATATGGGTGGGATTAAAGATAATTATTGTTCAGATATGACACGTACTGTATTTTGGAAACAACCAAGCGAAAAAGCACGTGAAGTATTTGAAATAGTATTAGAAGCTCAAAAACGAGGAGTTGCTGCTGTTAAACCAGGTGTTAGATTCTGCGATATAGACGCGGCTTGTCGTGATTATATTACAGAAAAGGATATGGAGAATTTTTCACACACCGTACAGGTCATCACATTGGATTAGAATGTCATGAATATGGAGATATTTCTAGCATCAATGAAACTAAATGCGAGCCAGGTATGATTTTCTCTATCGAACCAGGTATTTATCTTCCAGGAGAATTCGGCGTTCGTATCGAAGACCTAGTTCTTGTTACAGAAGATGGTTGTGAAGTTTTAAACAAACTTAACAAAGAATTAGTTATTATCGGTGAGTAACTAATAATATTAAACTAAGCTCTTCATAAAATTATTCCTCAAAAAAGACGATTGATTTAATGATCTGACCCCAAAAAGTTAGACTTAGGATAGCGTAGTAGTTATAATGACTGCTACGCTATCTTTTTTATATTATACAGTCATATGTTTTATTCTATATTGTTTAGGACTTAACCATCCTAGTTTTCTCTTTTATTCTCTCTTCATTATAATATTTTATATATTTTTCAATAGCTAATTTTAGTTCCCTATAACTATTATATGTTGTTCCATAGTATATCTCTTGTTTTAATATTCCGAAGAAATTC
>CAKMQF010000055.1 GCA_927911745.1 uncultured Gemella sp. | reverse complement strand
TTATTTTCCAAATCGATAAGATAGGTAAAATGTAAACATATTGAATTTAATTTTATCCTTTCCCATAAGGTTCTGTAAAAATCTTTTCTATTATCTTTAAGGTTATTGAAATTAAAATTATCATTTAATCTTGTTATTATAAAATTTTTTTTCTCCAATTAGATTTAATAGTTTGTCTTCTAGAAGTTGTTTATCTGTTTTATCGGAGATGTTACATATTCTTGTAAGAAGATCATCGATACAACTATTAAAATCACCCGCAAAATTTTGGGTTATATTTTGATCTAAAATTATCAGTAGTAAATTTGTATCATTATTGTTACTATTACTTACTTGCTTATTTAAAATATAGTTCTCCACTTTAGCGAAAAGATGATCTTCTTGTGGATTTACAATTTTATTATAAAGTATTCTAGATATGCTATTTATATTTAGTGTAATTTTTTGTGGGTCAGTTGTATCTTGCAAGAAGATTATCTTTTTAAAGTAGTCTTCCATACACTTAATATTAATCTCATTGTTATCAGTTTTATCAGCAAATACTTTATTAAAATAATCATAAATTGCTTCATTAAAAAAAATTATCAACAGAAAAGTGATAATCGGATAGTTTTAAGAATATCTCATGAATTTTATCCTGTTTGAGAACTTTAATGTTTTTTAACTCCTCGCTATCCTTTAATAATACAGACACTAAAAATTTTTTTTCCTCTTCACGAAGACCATTTGGGGATTGTCTAACTAAGTAATCTGTATATGTTTCATTAATAAGATTATTTTTTATTAAAAATTTTGCTATCTCACTCATCATTATCCTCCAACGAATTTTTTATTAGGGTGTATAAGTCTCCTTTAGATTTCACTAAGTCGTTAAAATCACTGGAGTTTAGAGTTTTGTAGATTATTAGTGCAAGCAGTTGTTTGTAATCTATATCAGTATTATCATTATCATGAATTTCTTTGTAAATTTTAAATTCATTTACTATATTTTTAAGAACTCTAAGGTCATCAATAAATATGGAAATTTGATATAAGAAAGTCTCGGAATCATTTTTATCAGTAATTTCTAGTTCATCTAGCAACTTTGATTTTAGATAATCAAATGAATTTGTATTATTTACAATAGGGATAATTGGAATAATTACATCAAAAAAATTTTGTTTTCTCTGTTGCAGCAATATTCTCACTGTTAGCAGAACTATTCTCACTGTTATTTGTAGAGTCAACATTTTTTTCAGAAAACACTTCGTCACTAATCACATAGAAAAACATTATTTTCTTTCGCTTTGGAGGATTCCTCCTTTGATTAACCATTAAGTTAATTTCTCTTAATTTTTCGAATATTGAATGGTCGTTAAATCTATCTAAGTCTTCAAAAATTACAAAATCTGCATCAGATTCATCAAAAAGATAAATAACATCAGATAGAAAATTATCAAAATATGAGACTGTAGAAAAGTCTCTATTTTCCATGTTTACGTTAATTCCCATAGTATTTATTGTCAGTTTTGACCAATTTCCTTTATATATTATATTCTTAATTGTATTTGATAAAAGGTAATATAAGCTAATCATAGCTATGATAGATATAATGATGAGAATATAATCAATACATTCAAGATTAGGTGGGAAATTTTTGATGCTATATGTAATTTTTTCAGTTATAACTGGTAATAAAAATTTAAAATAAAGGATTAAACAAATAATTGATAGTGAATAAGAGCTGATTTTATATTTTTTGATATTTTTTTTGGCTAAAAAGTTTGCTTTTGGTATTTTATCTGGTTCAATCTGATTTACTAATTGGTTGACAATTTTCATCTCTAAAATGTTATCTATCTGACTATTTATTGTCTTATCATCTCGGGGAGTATGAATAGTATTTCCTGCTAAACTATCAAAATGTGCTAATGAGATATAAATACTTGTTTTACTCTTTAATTCATTAAAATAACTATGAATCATTGAGCTTTTTCCAGTTCCATATCCTCCAGTTATCCCAACATTTTTTATAAGCTTATCTTGAATTACACTATTCAATACATCTTTATAAATTTTATAGTAATCTGTTTCAAATTCATCAGAAGCAATTTGAGTGTAATCTATTGGAGCTAAATTTTCAAGTTTTACACTAGGATTGGGAAAATTATTATCGTTAGAAGGTTCATTTTTGTGAAATAGAGAAGTTAATTTTTTGAGCAAATGATTTTTCATTTATGTTGTCCTTAACTAATATTCTTATAGTTAATTATATCATATTGTAAGTTGCTAAAGATGCCTAAATTAAAATTTATAATAATTATTTTAAATTAAAGATAATCAATAGTCTAACTATTATAATTATTCTATAAATAGTATATAATTAGGTAAAAAGTGGATGTTAAATCCATAAGTTCCTGAAACATGAAGATGACAATAGATTGTCGAACTAGTTTCGTTGAGGATTGTGTTTGTTTAATAAAATTAATTTATAGTCCTGAAATAATGTTAATATTAAATTAGTTTCAATTCAAACTTGATTTTTTTCTGTTTTCTATTATTTCTTGATATAATAAAAAAGGGATTTTTAAAAATGAAGATAACAAAAATTCAAAAAAGGAATAGTGTTGATTCATTTTTAATCTTGTAATGATTATAATACTATTGTCGGCTCAACTGGCCTATCAGGAGATTTCGCTTCCTTTACTCACACAGAATACGATGTTGAGGAAATTAGCAACCTTTGGAATCAAAGAAGGGAGATTTTGTTGGGACCAACTGCCGCATTAATAGCTATGCTCTTTTGAAAAATTCAGTTACCATTCCAAAGCTTGAAAAGAATGACCAATTGCTTTTCTTAGATAATGATGCGATTGACAAGGGAAAGTCTTTTGATTCACAAGATAAGGAAGAATTTGATATTCTATTTTCGAGAGTTCCAACT
>CAKMQF010000054.1 GCA_927911745.1 uncultured Gemella sp. | reverse complement strand
AAAAAAAATTGTAATTTGTTGCTTCAGTGCTGCTGTTATGGCAAATATCGTTGGACAGTACATCTTTGGTCTTACTGCTATTTTTAAATTCCCAGATGTACCGTATGTGGAAGTTAGCATATATCCTTGGGTTGCTTTATTAGGTATTTTACTAGGAATATTTGGAACATTCTATAATGTTACTATAAAAATACTATTCAAAATTTACGAATATTTCAAATTAAACATAGTGTTTAGACCCCAAGTAGCTTTTCTCATTTCATTTGTTCTATTTATTTTTTATCCCATAGTACTTGGAAGTGGGCATAATTTAGTAGAATTTTTAATTGAGAATAAATTTAGTTTTATGTTTTTATTAACATTATATTTTATAAAAACTATATTCTCACTTATATCGTTTACTTCAGGAGTTGCAGGTGGTATATTCCTACCTATTTTAATTCAAGGTGCAATACTTGGAACATTATTTAGTAACTTCTTTGATGCGAAATACACTGCCTTATTCGTAATTTTATCAATGTCTGGATATCTAACAGCAATTGTTAGAAGTCCTATTACTTCGATAATATTATTATTTGAAATGACACAAAAAATTAACTATTTCCTACCTATAGCACTATGTTGCCTATTCGCTTATATGACCGCAAATATACTAGGAACAAAACCTGTTTATGAATATTTATTAGACCGCATACTTACTAGTAATAGACTAGATGATAATGAAGTTGAAATGGAAGTAGAAATTGTTACAACAATATCAAACGATAGTTTCTTGGTTGGAAAATCTATCAGAGAAATAGAGTGGACGAAAAACACACTTATATCTCAGATTGAACGTTCTGGGCGTGAAATAGTACCGAAAGGAACAACAGTTTTAGAAGCTAACGACAAACTTACTGTCATAATGCCAAAAGAAAGTGTTGAGACATTCTTAGAAAAATTTAGTAAATAGTTAAAGACTAGAAGATTTATTAAAATTCTTCTAGTCTTTGTTCTTATATTACATTAAAATGTTTTAACGCATTTGTTATTCCATCATCATCTACGCTTGTCGTGATATAATCTGCAATCTCTTTAACATTTTCTCCAGCATTCCCCATCGCTACTCCTATTCCAGCATGTTTAAGCATATCTATGTCATTACCACCATCACCAAATGCCATAGTTTCCTCTAATTTAATACCAAAGTGTGCTATAACCGCATCAATTCCAGTATTTTTTCCACCATCTTTTGGAATGACATCAGTAAAATGAGTAGTCCATCTTGCTGCTTTTGAATTAGGCATATATGCTAAAAAGCCCGCTTCTTCCTCCTCTGATACAAAGACATTAAGCTGATAGATTTTTTCACTAATTGCTTTATCATATGCTAACGGATCTTCTTTAAAACGCTCTGGATCTCCTAGCTCATCTTCTAACCATTTTACCCTTGAGTTTTTCAAATTCATAAATGCACCATCTAGTAAAGTAAAGTCACACGCAATATTATTCTCTTTAAAATAAGGAAGGACATTTTTTATATCTTCTTGAGATAATATCTTATCATTTAAAACTTCACCATTTTCTAAATAGCAATATTGACCGTTTATCGTAATATAGCCATCAAATTTAAAATCTAATAAATCATTTAAAAATGTAGTATGAAATGGTGCTCTTCCTGTAGCTATGAAAATCTTTATCCCCTGTTCTTTTAATTTTTTTTAAAGTATTTGCTGTATTTTCGGGAATTGTTTTTGTTTTAAAACTTCTTATTGTACCATCAATATCAAAAAAAATTGCTTTTATTTTAGTCATTTTTATTCTCCATCTTGTTTAAATCAACTACACTATCTCTTATTTTTAATTCATAACCAATTAATAGTTTCATAGCTGTTTCTTCTTTTTTTATTACATTTAATAACATTTCTACTGTCTGCTTAGCCGCATCTTTTAAATCAAATTTTATCGTTGTTAATGGTGATTTTAATAATGCTGACGATGTATAATCACCAAATGCTGCTACTGAATAATTCTCTCCAACACTTAAGCCAGATTCTTCTAGAGCTTTTATCGCTCCATAAGCTAGATTATCAGTTGCACAAATTAGACAACTATCCCCTTTTAATTTATTAATATTTTCTTTTACTATTTCGTATCCTTCTTCCATTCCGAAATTAGTAATTAGTACATTCTCAGGTTCTAGATTATACTTTTCAAGAGTTCTTATTACTCCTAATTTCCTATAATAACCTACAGCAATATCATCTTCTCCAACTCCTAAGTAAGCTATATTTCTATGTCCACTTGCTAATATATAGTTTGTTAAATCCCTAGCAGCATTAAAATCATTGTACTCAACACTATATGTATACTCTCCTTCTTGCCCTAGCATAACAACAGGAACATCTATAGACTTAATAGTACTTTCATATGTCTTACTCATAGTAGTCGGCAATAAAATAATCCCATCTACATTCATTCTCGCTAATTTTTTTATATACTCCAATTGCTTATTTTCATCAAAATTAGCATTCATTATTAGCGTCTCATAGTTGTTGTTTTTTAACTCTTTATCAAGATATTTTAAAGTATTTCCACTTACATAAGAGTGGAGACACGGAACTATTACTCCTATAATTTTGCTATCAGTACTCTTCAATGCTTTAGCAAAAGTATTCGGCGTATAATTATACTTATCTACTATTTCTTTAATTCTTTCTCTTGTTTCTTTTTTTAAATTTCCACCATTAAAGTATCTAGAGACAGTAGTAGTACCTACTCCGGCCATTTTCGCTATATCTACTATTGTCAATTTCTTCATAGATTACCTCCTTAGACCATAACTATAATTATATACGATTCAAGAAAATAAATAAAGAATTATATAAGAACATTTTTAGAAAAAATAATCACTAAATATTTATTAGAAATGAGAAATTCCCCTCCTGTAATAGCGACATATTTTTTCACTTTTAATAATTATTCTAATACAATTCGACTGCAAATTATATTATAAAAACTATAAGAACTACTCTGATAATAGTAATCCTTACTATTTTTATTACACTTAATTAATTATTATCAAATCCAAATCTTCTAACTGTACCAGTACAAATAAATAATTTTCACGCAACAGACCTCCAAACACTATCAAACATGCATAGAACAATACGAACAATTAATTTAAAAAAATTAAACAAAGTTCTTGAAATCCTTTACTAAAAGTGATATAGTTTTCATTGGAGGTATAATATGATAGTTCAATTAAAAACGTATCAAAACAATATAAAGA
>CAKMQF010000053.1 GCA_927911745.1 uncultured Gemella sp. | reverse complement strand
TGATTAAAGACTTATATCGATAACTACGTACTTCTTATTCGAAAATGACTTTGCGATGAACTGGTTCAGTGATAAAATATCCAGATGTGAAAACTGTTTAGTAAACTTTAATATAAAAAGAGTATCTCAACTCATTTCTTGAGATGCTCTTTTATTTTTCTAATCATATCGATGTAGTCAAACAATAAAATGTTGATTAGGTTAGGATAGTTTTATATGTAAAAATTTGAAAAAAACTGCTTATAGGTATATAATTAAGTGTTGGCAAAATTTTAATATAAAGAGGATAGCATGAGAAATTTAATAAAGAAAATGCTGGATCTTTACAAAGAACCTAAATACAAAAGTATAGTTAATTACATATTCTTTGGAGTTTGTACGACGCTAGTAAATGTTGTTACATATTTTATTTTGTATTACTATGGGATGGAAGTTAGACCAGCGAATTTAATATCTATAACATTATCGATTTTATTTGCATATTTTGTTAATGCTAAGTACGTATTTAATTCAAAGGCAGTAGGATTTAAGAAGGTATTTTATGAACTTAGTAAATTCTTTACAGCTAGATTATCTACGCTTGTTATAGAAGTATTTGGAGTAGAATTATTCATTTACTTGGGGATGAATGCTTATTTAAGTAAATTTATTATTCAATTCGTAGTACTTGTTGCTAATTATGTTATTAGTAAATTTTTAGTTTTCACAAAGGAGAAAAATAACTAATGAAATGGTTTATTACTGATATGGATGGAACTTTTTTAATGATAAAAAAGAAGTTGCACCAAATGCGAAAGATGTAATAGTAAAACTGCAAGATAAAGGAAGTAAATTCATAATTGCCACGGGAAGACCTGATATTGCGGTTAAGCATTATTATTACAACTTAGGGATGAACGATGTAGTTATTTCTAATAATGGAAGTTTAATTAGAAATCTATCAACAGGTGAAATAGTTTATCAAAAGAGTTTTAAAATAGAAGAAATTGAAAAAATTTACAGCATGTTTAAAGAACTAAATGATGATGAGATAGAATTTCACGTATATACACTAAATTATATTTATTGTGATCACTTATCGTTTAGTATGGCTCGAATGAAGAAACTTGAAGCGGATATGCCTGAAGAGCTAAAAACTCCAATGTATATTCACGAAGATATCATTGGAGAGATTAAGAAAAACAATGAAGATTGTCAGAAAATCATGATGATTGCTAAAGATCATGATAAAGTAGTGAATTTCTTTAATGAAGTAAGTAAAGTTCTAGAAGTAGATGGAACATTCTCAGCGACTGATTTCTTCGATATTATGCCGAAAGGGTGTAATAAAGGAACAGCGATTGAAAAACTAGCTGAATATTACAATTCTCCAATCGAAGATTGTGTAGTATTTGGTGACAATTTTAACGACAAAGAAATGTTCGACGTAGCAGGATGGAGTGTTTGTCCAAATAATGCTAAAGAAGAAATTCAAAATATGTGTGATGAAGTTATCGGAAATAATAATGATTTTTCTGTTATTAAATATGTAGAAGATTATTATAAAAAAATTAAATAAATACTTGATAACTTAGCGAAAATTTGATAAATTAGAAGGTAGCGTATTAATTACCTATATAGCGATTTACATATAAATAAATTTATATTTGATTACTATAAATTGTACAATGAAAAATAAAATAAAGGAGAACTTTCATGAGAGGAAGAAGAAATGAGAAGAAAAAGTTCAGTAGAATACTTGCTTTCTTGTCATTAGTAGTTATTATCCTAACATCAATAGGGTTAACATCAAAATCTAATGCAGAAAAAGTAAATCTTGGACTGGATCTTCAAGGAGGATTTGAGGTACTATACCAAGTAGAACCTCTTAAAGAAGGTCAAACTATAGATGAAGCGGCTGTTAAAGCAACTGCTGATACTATTAGTAGACGTATTAACATACTTGGGGTAAGTGAACCGGTTATTACTGTTGAGTCAGGAAATAGAATTCGTGTTGAACTTGCAGGGGTAAAAGACCAAGAATCAGCTCGTAAAGTTTTATCAACACAAGCGAACTTAACTATTCGTGATATTGAAGATAAAGTACTGTTAGATGGTTCTGATTTAGAAGAAAATGGAGCTTCTCAAGGCTTTGATCAAAACAATAAACCAGATGTTAACTTGAAATTAAAAGATGCTGATAAATTCGGTAATATTACATCAGAAATTAGCAAACGTGGTCAAGGTCAAAACTTAATGGTTATTTGGATGGACTTCAATGAAGGAGATTCATTCAAAGCTGAAGCTGCTAAAGAGAAACCTAAATATGTTTCTGCACCACAAGTTGCTCAAACTATTAACTCTAAAGATGTTCAAATCACAGGTAATTTCACTGTAAAAGAAGCTAAAGAAATGGCAGCTTTATTAAATTCAGGAGCTTTACCAGTTAAGTTAACAGAAATATACTCTAACTCAGTAGGGGCTCAATTCGGTGCTGATGCATTACATCAAACGGTATATGCTGGTGCTGTAGCTTTAGCTATTATCTGCTTATTCATGTTACTTATTTATCGTGTTCCTGGATTAGTAGCGAGTGTAATGATGGTTGCCTACGTGTATATTACGGTAGTGTTCTTCAATATGATATCAGGGGTATTAACACTTCCTGGTATTGCAGCCTTAATTCTTGGGGTAGGTATGGCAGTCGATGCTAATATCATCATGTATGAAAGAATTAAAGAAGAAGTTCGAGCTGGGTATCCATTGAAAAAAGCTTATTTAGATGGTGCTAAACAGTCATTATGGACAATCTTCGACTCGCAATTTACAACAGTTATCGCTGCTATAGTACTATTCATCTTTGGTACAAGTAGTGTTAAAGGTTTCGCGACAATGTTATTACTATCAATACTTGTCAGCTTTATAACTGCAGTATTTGGTACTAGATTATTACTTAGCTTATTAGTAAATTCTAATATCTTTAACAACCACCCGGGTTACTTCGGTGTTAGTAAGAAGAGTATCCATGAAACTAAGTTTGGTATAAATTCACTTAACTTAAGTACTAAATTTGAATGGTTAAGCTTTACTAAGCATATGAAGAAATTCTTTGCATTAAGTATTGCGATTATGATTGCAGGATCTATTTCTCTAGGAATGTAACAAACTTAACCTAGGAATTGACTTTTCTAGTGGTACTCGTATAGACATAGTCTGCAAATACAGAATTATCTGTAAGAGAAAATTCAAGAGACTTAAATAACTTAAAAGTAAAAGATGAAAAAATAGTTT
>CAKMQF010000052.1 GCA_927911745.1 uncultured Gemella sp. | reverse complement strand
TATTCATAATATATATATATTATATAAGTTGAAAGATAATATATTTTAATAATATTCATTTTCTGTTTTATAGTATATAAGAAAATAAATCTGACTATAGAATTTGTAGTTCAAAATCAAGATTGTTTAATTTAATATTTTATTCACTATATTTTATTTATCTAAAACGAATATATAAATATATAATTTAGCTTAATTAAATATTAAACGTAAGATAAGAATCAGAGCAAAAAATGCTCTGATTCTTTTTTTATAGAATACTAGAATTAGAATGGATACAATCTAATATATTATTGGTATTTACATGCTTTACTGCCCAATGGGTATTATAAAGTTCAAAGTCTTCAATACCTAATAATAAATTATTATTGTAGAGTTCAATTTGATCAAATGATGAGATTACTTCAAACATAATTTTAACATAATCAGAGAAAACTTGTAAATTTCTAATGTATCCATAGTAGGATAAATCACCATCTTTGTGTCCAGAAGGACCTTGATCAACCGCAAAAATTGTAGGGAAGGACATTAAAATTTTACGTGCTTTTATATCTAAATTTTTTAGAGGTTTGGCGGCTTCATCACTCCAAAAATTCAAAACTCTATCTAATTTTAGATAAAATACCCTTATTATTTTACTATTAAAATCACTAAAAGTAGCATGTTCAATTCTACCTACAATTAAATTATAGAATTCTCTTTTTGAAATGTTATTTAAAAGATAATTACTGTTGTTACTTTCAGGCATTAAATTATTACTTTTTGAGGCATTACTAACCCTATATTTATGTATATTTTTGTCCTTATTAGAATCATTTAAAATAAAATTTTTGTACCTTTTAATATTTATAGGTCTATTGGATTTTCCAAGGTATTCATTTAATTTCCATGAACCTCTCGGGGTATCTTGATAGCAGATGAATTCAAAGTAATCTCTACCTTTTTTATTATTTTTTTTGTAATTTAAGATAAACACAATGATACTAAGTAAAAATACCTCCATAGTCAAATCTTTAATTTTATGAAATTCATTTTTTTTAATAGGAATGTTAGTATCGATATAAAATTTAGAATCGTCATTAATTACATTATCGCCTTGTACAATTTCTATTAATGATTTTATAATCCACTCTAATTTAGATTCGGATAGGTAAGTATTAATAAAATCAGATGTTTCTTCAAGTAATTCATTATAATTATTAGTATATCTATTGTAAAAGGCATTAACAGTACTAGAATCAGTGAAAGTTATATAAGAATTACCGTTTATTTCACATTTTTTGTATTGCGTAGTAATTTTCTTTAAAGTGTCACCATTAAATGGTATTTCTTCACCCGTAATAAGTTTAATTAATCCTTTTAATATATCTGAATCAGATACTGTACTTCTTTTACCATTAGTTTTTCCCTAGAACTAATTGGAGTTTTTTTAGCTTCAATTAGTAAATTTAATAAAATTCCACCACATAAGTATGGATAGTGTTCGTTAGACATCTTCATGCCCCCCTTTTTTATATAAAAATAGTAACGTTAGTAACCGTAGTAACGCTTGGTAACTATTGCAAGTAACCAAAGTAACGTTAAGATATATAGTATAGATAATAAAAATTCTATATTTTAGAAAACGGTTGTTTATATATATATTATATCATATTCGGAAAACCGTATAAAGATTAAATTTCAAATAATCTGTAAAATATACAGAATTTATTATTTAAATATAATTACTCAAAAAGTCATAGTGGCCACTAAGACGGTGAGATACAAATGAATTAAATAGATAAGTCCGAGATAACGATAAAGGTTATTTTGCTAACTTATTTAAAATTCTATGTGCTTTCCG
Source organism: uncultured Gemella sp. (assembly GCA_927911745.1). Classification (GTDB taxonomy): domain Bacteria; phylum Bacillota; class Bacilli; order Staphylococcales; family Gemellaceae; genus Gemella. The sequence continues at coordinate 10,284 of CAKMQF010000052.1, read as the reverse complement.
TAATTTTAGTGTGCCATTTTTTACACTACAGAAGTCTCATAGTAATAAAACTTCATTTTTGATCTCACCTGAGTGGGAAAGAGGTCACTATGGTGATTATTACAAAAACAAATAAAAGATTTATTACACTACTTACTAGAAAAACTTATCAAGATGATAGAATGACTTATAGTTATGAGTTTGCAAACGGTGATAAATATACTTTGGAAATTGATAAAGATGGAATCACAGAAGCGGATATAAAATTACTTCATTCGATAGATGATAGTGAGGTCTATAATAATTGTAAAAATGCTAGACCAGAGAGAACAAAAGAAGAAAAATATATAATAAAAGCTTGGAGAGAAAATTTTATAGAAAATTTTAAAAAGAATTATGGATATGAACCTCAAAAATCAGATGTAGATTATTATAAAAACGAGGAATTCCCAAGAAACTATAATTTATCCTTAGATGCTGATTTAGTTAATTCTGATAAATCAGCTATAGAGAATATGGTCGTAAAAAATACAGAATTTGAATGGTCAGATGAAATTTTAACTGCATTTGAAATACTGACTGATAATGAGAAACTAGTTATTGAAAAAATCTATCTAGAAAATATGAAGAAAAATAGATATTGCAACTGAGATGGGAGTATCTAATGCTATGGTAACAAAGTATCATAAAAAAGCATTAGAAAAACTAAGAATGAAAATTTAATTAAAAAATGTAAGAAGGGGTTAAAAATACTCCTTCTTTTTTTGACTAAGATATGTAGGGGTTAACTTACAAATTATAAATAGGAGGGATACTGATGAAACATAAAGTTATTATCAATGTATCGGATTCGAATCATAAAGAGATTCAAATTTTAAAAGCATCTCGAATAACGATACCAAGGAAAATTGTTCAGTGGTTATTTGGAGAGTATACTCAAGTATACTTACTAAAACCCGGTCAGACAATTCATTCGGTAGATGTTAAAGAAATTAAGAAAGGGGTGAATCTATATGAGTCAAACAAAACAATTGCTTAGTGTTATAGAGGATATAAGACGATTAGCAGATAGTCTTCAAAGTTTTTGTGAAGTAATGACTGAGGGAAAATTAGAACAAACTTTTGTTGAAGAAAAATCGGAAGTAGTTGAAGATGAGAGTACTGAATTATTAACTAATTCTACTAAAGAAGATCAAACTATTACTCTTGAAGAAGTACGTGGAGTACTAGCTAAAAAAGCCCAAGAAGGTAAGCAAGCAGAGGTAAGAGAGTTAATTAAGACTTATGGTGTAAGCAAGCTATCAGAAGTTGAAGCTAAACACTACGTTGAACTAATGAAGAAAGCTGAGGAACTTTAATATGGGAAAACATGCTTTGTTGAATGCATCAAGTGCTCATAGATGGCTTACTTGTCCACCACTACCAAGATTAGAAAACTTCTTTGAAAAAGAAGTATCAGAAGTAGCGAATGAAGGTACTGATGCTCATAGACTATCTGAATATAAGCTAAGAAAAGTATTGGGTGAAAAAGTTAGAAAATCTAAGCTAAAATATTTTGATAAGGATATGGATAATTATACTGATGATTACGTGAATTATATTTTAGAAACAATAGAAAATATTAAACAATCTACCAAAGATCCAGTAGTTTTAATTGAACAAAGGTTGGACTTTTCAAATTATGTTCCTGATGGTTTTGGAACGGGAGATTGCATAATAATTGCGGATAAAATACTTCATATTATTGACTTAAAATATGGACGTGGGGTAGAAGTAAGTGCTGAGGAAAACCCACAGATGATGTTATACGCACTAGGTGCATTAAATATTTATGACGCTTTATATGACATTGATGAGGTTATTATGACTATTTTCCAACCAAGAAAGTATAACATTTCATCTAGCAAAAAATCAGTAGAAGAACTTAAAAATTGGGCGGATACTGTTCTCAAAGAAAAAGCAGAGTTAGCTTTTAATGGACTTGGGGTTGTAACTTATGGTCCTTGGTGTCAGTTTTCTAATTGTAATGTTGTACTACGTGCTCGAAAAGATTATCATGATAAACTTATGAAGTTTCAACTTTGTTCACCTCATCTGTTAATGATGCTGAGATAGAGAGGTACTAGAACATATCGATGATCTTGTGAAATGGGCTAGTGAAATAAAAGAATATGCAACTAAAATAACCTTAGAGAATGATAAAGAATGGTCGAATTATAAATTGGTAGAAGGTCGCTCTATTAGAAAAATTAAAGATGAAGAAAGAGTCGCAGAGATATTAAAAGAAAATGGATATAACGATATCTATAAAACAAGTTTACTAACATTAACTGAACTTCAAAACTATTAGGAAAAGATAAATTTAATGAACTTCTAGGAGATTATATAATAAAACCTGAAGGTAAACCAACGCATTGTTTTAAAAAGTGATAAAAGAAAAGAAATAGTAAAACATGATGTAAATAAAGAATTTAAAGTAACGGAGGAAAAATAATCATGGCAATAAAAGATACAAAAGTAGTAACAGGAGTAAACACAAGATTTTCATATTTTAATGGTTGGGAGCCAGTTTCAATTAATGGTAGTAAGGAAAGATACAGCGTATCAGTATTGATTCCAAAATCAGATACTAAAACTATTAATGCTGTGCATAAAGCAGTGGATGCAGCAATTGAAGACGGATTAGCGAAGTTTGGAGGAAAAAAACCTAATAAAGCTACACTTAAATTACCACTACGTGATGGAGATGTCGAAAGAGAAGATGAAGCATACAAAGGACATTATTTTATCAATGCTAATTCTACTACAGCACCTCAAATTGTAGATAATAATGTGCAACCAATATTAGATCGCTCAGAAGTTTACAGTGGTTGTTATGGTAGAGTATCACTTAACTTTTATGCATTTAATTCTAATGGAAATAAAGGAATTGCATGTGGGTTAGGGAATATTCAAAAACTTCGTGATGGTGAACCTCTAGGTGGGCGTAGTAGTGCAAGTGATGATTTTACAACTGAAGAAGATGAAGAATTCTTAGCTTAGGAGGAAGAAAGAATGAATATTTCAGATATACTTAATTTATTAATTGTTTTACTTGCTGCAACATATGTGGGTGAGTTTATAATTACGGAGTTAGTAGATTTATATGTAAATATAAGGGAGAAACTGCGAAAATGAAGACTATAAATATTGATATTGAAACATTCTCTAGTATCAATATATCAAAGTCTGGGATATATAAATATGTAGAGAGTGAGGACTTTGAAGTCCTCCTCTTTGCATATTCTATAGATGGAGGTAAAACTGAGATAGTTGATATAGCCAATGGAGAAGAATTATCTGAAGAGATAATACAAGCGTTATTAGATGATAATGTCATTAAGTGGGCATTTAATGCACAGTTTGAACGAATATGTTTATCGAGATTTTTAAAACTTCCTAAAGGAACATATTTAAATCCAAAAAGCTGGAGATGTACTATGATCTGGAGTGCATATATGGGGTTGCCATTTTCTCTTGAAGGTGTAGGTAAAGTATTAGGACTTGAAAAGCAAAAATTAATTGAGGGTAAAGATCTGATAAAATATTTTTGTGTACCTTGTACTCCAACGAAATCAAATGGATTTAGAAATAGAAACTTTCCATATCACGATAAAATAAAATGGGAGGCTTTTAAAACCTATAATATTCGTGATGTTGATACAGAAAAAGAAATACAATGCAAGCTTATGAAGTTTCCAGTACCCGATTTTATATGGGAAGAGTACCATTTAGATCAAGAAATTAATGATAGAGGAATTAAAGTAGACTTAGATTTTGTAGACAGAGTGATAGCTTTAGATGACAAAGTAAGAACGAAGTTAATGAGTGAATTACAAATTTTGACTGAGTTAGAAAATCCAAACTCAGTAGTTCAGCTAAAAGGTTGGTTGAGTGAACAAGGCGTTGAAATTGAAAGTTTAGATAAAAAATCAGTTAAAGAACTTGTTAAGGTTACCAAAGGAGAAGTATCAAAAGCGTTAGCTTTGAGAATGCAGTTATCAAAATCATCTATAAAGAAATATCAAGCTATGAAAGATGTAGCTTGTGAAGATAGTAGATGTAGAGGAATGTTTCAATTTTTAGGTGCTAATAGAACTGGGAGATTTTCTGGGCGTAATGTACAATTGCAAAATCTACCAAGGAATACTATGAAAGAACTCTTTGAGGTTAGATCAATAATAAAAAATAGAGATGGAGATATTCTTGAATTATTATACGATAATGTACCAGATATTCTTTCACAACTTATAAGAACAGCTTTTGTTCCAAAAGAAAATATGAAGTTTTATGTAGCAGATTTTTCATCGATAGAAGCAAGAGTAATTGCATGGCTTGCGGGAGAAACTTGGCGAGAGGAACTGTTTAAAAAAGGTGGAGATATTTATTGTATGTCAGCATCACAGATGTTTGGTGTTCCTGTTGTTAAACATGGCATAATGGTGACTTAAGACAAAAAGGTAAGATAGCAGAGTTAGCGTGTGGTTACGGCGGATCAGTAGGAGCACTAACTGCAATGGGTGCTCTTGACATGGGACTTAAAGAAGATGAATTAAAGCCACTTGTTTTATCATGGCGAGAAGCAAATCAGAATATAGTAGCACTTTGGTGGGCAGTAGATAAAGCTATAAAAGATGCGATAGTTATGAAAGGTTTGACTAGAACGCACGGAATAGAGTTTGAATGTAGGAGTGGATTACTTAGAATAACACTACCAAGTGGAAGAAAACTAACATATATTAAACCAAAAATTGATATTAATAAATTTGGAGGTGAGTCAGTTACTTATGAAGGTGTAGGTGTAGCTAAAAAATGGGAGAGAATAGAGAGTTACGGACCTAAGTTTGTAGAGAATATAGTACAGGCCATTTCAAGAGATATACTGATGTTTTCTTTACAAAATTTAAGTGTTTATAATATCGTAGCCCATGTTCATGATGAAATAATTATAGAAGCGCCTGAGAATACAAAGCTAGAAGATATTTGTGAAACTATGAGTCGAGTACCTTATTGGACAAAGGGATTGATACTTACTGCAGATGGATATACGTGTGAGTTTTATATGAAAGATTAAAAATTTGAGTGAGAGGTTAAATTCTCACTCTTTTTTATTGCCTATGATATGAGGGATTAAATTAGTATTCCCATCATTTTAATAGGAGGAAAAAATCAATGAGTAAGAGTCAAAGGAAAATCAAAGAAGAAAAGAAAGACGCTTATAAACCTTTGATCTATATTTGTGCTCCATACAGAGGAGATATAGAAGCGAATATTAAAAAGGCTATAAAGCTAGGAAGACTTGCTTATATAGAAGGTAATATTCCAATAATACCTCATGTGTTATTTCCATTTATGGATGACTCAAATGAAGTAGATAGGAAAAATGCTATGTTTGCGGATATCATTCTACTTGGAAAATGCAGTGAAATTTGGGTTTTAGGTGACAATATCACAGAAGGTATGAAAGTAGAAATTGACGTAGCTAAAAAACATCATAAAACTATAAAGTATTTTACGGAGGTAAAGTAATATGAGGTTAACTATTCATAGATCAAACTTTCAAGGTAACGCTAAGAATTGCATTTATGATATTAAGTGTTTAATAGAAGATATGGAACAATTAAGAGAGGTAGTAGGTTTTGATCACGTATGTGCTAATTTTAAAAATAATTATCGAAATAAAGATAATTTCTTAGAGTGTGATTGTGATGTTTTTGATTGTGATAATGAACATAGTGATAATCCAAATGATTGGATTTATCCAGAGGATTATGAGTATTTGCTTGAAGGAGCCAGTCACGTTGTAGTTCCTAGTCGAAATGATAATAAAGAAAAGAATGGGAAAGTAGCTCGACCTAGACATCATGTTTATATCCCACATAGGTTATTTTTGACATCAGATGAATGTGAAATTTTTAAGAAACAAGTGTATAAGAAATATAACTTTTTTGATAAAAATGCATTAGACTGTTCAAGATTTATTTTTGGGAATATTACTGACGAAGTTATTTGGTTTGATGGTGAAAAGAATCTAGATGAAATACTTGGGGTTGCAGATGCTTTTACGCTTTTAGAATTAAAAGATCATACACCAGTAATCGAACAAGGTAGTCGTAATTCTACTATGAGTCATTTGGCTGGAAAGATTATAAAACGATACGGAGCAACTGAAGAAAGTTATTCCATGTATTTAGAACAAGCATCTAAATGCACACCACCTTTAGATGACAGCGAACTTAACTCCATCTGGTATAGTGCAACTAAGTTCGGAAAGAAAATTGCTAGTCAAGAAGGGTATATTAAACCCGAAGATTATAATCAGGAATTTAAATTTAAACCTACAGATTATTCAGATGTAGGTCAAGCTATAATTCTTTCTAGAGAGTTTCAAGACAGAATAAAATACTCTCCAGCAACCGATTATTTAGTTTATAACGGAAGTTACTGGGAGGAGTCTGTACCAAATGCACAGGCTGTAGCACATGAACTAACTGAACTTCAATTAAAAGAAGCGCATGATGAGATAAATCTATGTCTTAAACAATTAACTGACGTAGGAGTTATGCCGATGATAACAAGTTTAGGTATGAAGAAAGTTAAGGAAAACTTAGATGATAATCAAAGAAGGATAGTAGAAAAGTATGAACAAGCTTTAGCTTATGAGAAGTATGCTATTAAAAGACGTGATAGTAAAAATATCTGGTCGACATTAAAAGAAGTGCGTCCTTTAATTCAAATAGAACCTACTTCGCTTGATAGGGATGAGTTTTTATTAAATACACCAAGCAAAACTTATAATCTAAAAACGGGTTTGTCAAAAGAGCATGACTACAATGACTTTATAAGCAAACAAACTAGTATTGATCCATCAAGTAAAGGCAAGAAATTATGGGAAGAGGCACTAAGGACATTTTTTTTAGGTGATGAGGAACTCATAAAATATGTTCAAAAAATAGTAGGTTTAGCTGTTGTTGGAAAGGTTTATGTCGAAGCGTTAATTATTGCCTATGGTGAGGGGAGTAATGGTAAAAGTACATTTTGGAATGTAGTAGCGAGGGTTCTTGGCAGTTATAGTGGGAATATATCTGCAGATATGCTAACTGTGGGATGTAGAAGAAATGTAAAACCTGAACTAGCAGAGGCAAAAGGGAAACGACTTCTTATTGCAGCTGAACTTGAAGAGGGAATGAGAATGAATACATCAAACGTAAAACAACTCTGCTCGACAGATGAAATTTTTGCTGAGAAAAAATTCAAATCACCATTAGTTATGTTCCTTCACATACTCTTGTTCTTTATACTAATCACTTGCCAAAAGTAGGTGCGATAGATAATGGAACGTGGAGAAGACTTATTGTAATTCCTTTTAACGCACAAATTAAAGGTAAAGGTGACATCAAAAACTATGCTGATTACCTTTATGAAAATGCTGGAGGTGCAATTTTAGAGTGGATACTCACTGGATCGAAAGAAGTAATTGAAGCTAACTTTAAGCTAGAAAAACCAAAAGTAGTAAAAGATGCTATTGAAAAATACAAAGAGGATAACAACTGGTTAGGAGAATTTTTAGAAGAATGCTGTGACATTGACATCAATTTTACTGAAAAAAGCGGACAATTATATTCTGAATACCGAGCGTTTTGTATGAGGACGGGTGCTTTTATAAGAAGTACGACTGATTTTTATAATGCACTTTTAAGTGAAGGTTATAAAAAGAAAAAAAATATGAGTGGTTCTTTCATATATGGTTTAAAATTAAAATCTGATTTTATTATTTGATAACGGTCGATGACGGTCAATTTCAATCCTTATTGCAAAATGTGTGAATTAATAAAAAGAAAAAAGGTATGAAAATGACTGTCATAAAAATTATGAAAAACTTATTATATCAACGTTATGACAGTCTATGATAGTCATATATATAACCTTTCTATAATAATAAAAAATAATATATATATTATATAGGAAAATGACTATCAATGACTGTCATATTAGGAGGTAAATATGCTAGAAAGCCTAATAGAACAACATTTAGTAAAAGAAGTTAATAGAAGAGATGGTTTATGTTTGAAATTTAATAGTCAAAGTATGACAGGAATTCCAGACAGAATAGTATTGATGAAAAATGGTACTGTTGGTTTCGTTGAGGTTAAGCAAAAAGGTAAGAAACCAAGACCACTTCAAGAATTAAGAATGAAACAATTAAGGAGGTTAGGATTTAAAGTATACACACTTGATGAAAAAGAGAAGATAGGAGAAATCTTAGATGAGATATGTAGCACATAATTATCAAAATTATGCCAAAGATTTTATTTTAGCACATAAGGTATCTGCTTTGTTCCTTGACTGTGGGTTAGGTAAAACTATAACAACACTTACAGCTATAAATGAGCTCATGTATGATAGTTTTGAAATTAGTAAAGTACTAATTATAGCCCCATTAAGAGTAGCACAATCAACGTGGAAAGAAGAAATAGAAAAATGGGATCATCTTAACCTCTTAAGATATTCAATTGCTGTTGGAGATGAAAAGAAAGACTAAAAGCTTTGAAACAAAACTCAGATATTTATATCATTAACCGTGAAAATGTAGATTGGTTAGTAACTAAAAGTGGAATAGACTTTAACTTTAATATGCTAATTATTGATGAACTCAGTTCATTTAAATCACATACTTCAAAACGATTTAAAAGTTTATTAAAAATAAGACCTTACTTTGAAAGAGTGGTAGGTCTTACTGGGACACCAAGTAGTAATGGATTAATGGATTTATGGGCAGAGTTTAGAGTGCTAGATCTAGGAGAAAGGCTTGGTCGCTATATAACGCATTATAGGAACGAGTACTTTCTACCAGATAAAAGGAATGGCGCGATAATATTTTCTTATAAACCACAGCCAAACGCTGAGGAAAGAATATATCGTAGGCTCGCAGATATGACAATTTCAATGAAATCTACAGAGTATTTAAAAATGCCAGAGTTGATACTAAATGAACTTGAAATAAATCTTGATGAAGAAGATCAGATTAAATACAAAAAGTTTAAAAAGGAAATGGTGATGACTATTCAAGAAAAAGAAATAGATGCTATAAATGCAGCAAGCCTTTCAAATAAACTTATTCAACTAGCTAACGGTTCAATCTATGATGAAGATAAAAAATTCTATGAAGTTCATAATAAAAAGTTAGATAAACTTGAAGAAATAATTGAGAGTGCAAATGGGAAACCTGTACTTGTTGCTTACTGGTTTAAGGCAGATAAAGAAAGAATTGAAAAACGATTTAAAGTAAGAGAGATTAAAACTGCAGATGATATAAAACAATGGAACAAAGGAATGATTGACCTTGCATTAATACATCCAGCAAGTGCAGGACACGGATTGAATTTACAAAGTGGAGGATCAACACTAGTATGGTTTAGTCTTACATGGTCTCTTGAATTATATCAACAAACTAATTCTAGACTTTATAGACAGGGACAAAAAGACACGGTAGTGATTCACCATTTAATTACAAAAAATACGATTGACGAAGATATTATAAAAAGTTTAAAAAGAAAAGATAAAACCCAAGAAGCATTGATGAAAGCAGTAAAAGCAAGAATAGGAGGATAAAGTATGAGAACGGAAGAATATCTAAATCAAGCTAGACATTTAGATACGCAGATTAATTCAAAGCTTAGTCAAATAGAGTCATTGAGTGCGTTGGCTGCAAAATGTACTGCAACCTTAACTGATATGCCGGGTAATAAAAATAATGGAACATCAAAAATGGAGGATACGATTTTAAAAATTATAACACTGCAAGAAGAAATTAATAGTGATATTGATGTACTTGTAGATTTAAAAAAAGAAATAATGACAATAATAAAAAAAAGTTGAGAACTCTGAATATCGTACACTTCTAGAAAATCGATATTTATCATTTTTGTCTTGGGAGAAAATTGCCGTTGAAATGAAGTATAGTATACAGCAAGTTTATAGAAAAAGAACTGAGGCGTTGAAAAAAATTGAAGAAATTTTAAAAGATGATAGGAAATGATAGTGAATGAGAGTATACTTTTCTGATATAATTAAAATGTGGAAAATAGAAAATAAACCTTGTAGAGAAATCTATGAGGTTTTCTATTGTGATTTATCGTAATGACTAAAAATTTATCAATAATGATAAAAACAGAAACTTATCGTAATGGATAAAAATTCATCAATAATGATAAAAAGAAAAATTTATTGTAATGACTAAACATTTATCAATAATGATAAAAAGAA
>CAKMQF010000051.1 GCA_927911745.1 uncultured Gemella sp. | reverse complement strand
TATAATTGTTCTAGACACTCTCTTGTTGGTGCTAAATTATACTTTGTGTTTTTTTCTTAGTTACATCTAATTTACTAAAAATTGGTAATAAGAAAGAATGACTTTTCCCACTTCCTGTTTGTGATTTTTGCTACAATATTTTTCCCTTTTAATACTGGTGAGAATACTCTCTCTTGTATTTTTGTTGGATTATCAAATCCTAAATCTATTACTGCCTTATTTACAAATTCATTAAATTTATATTGTTCAAATGACTTTGGTAACATTTAAAATCTCCTTTACGATTTCTCTAATCTTATTACATAGACTTTTTATCAGTCCACAATATCCTGCGTGAATTAATTTATAATAACGATTCTTGTTTCACGCCATAATAAACCATCCTTTATTATACTATAAATAGGTAGAATTAGCTATAAAAAACAATGTTTTCTTATCTATTATACGTTTTTTATGACTATTATTTTATAGTTAAATGAAAAAAGTAATTCAGAAAATATTTTTACAATCTTCTAAATTACTTTTAATTATTATTTTATAATGTCAATCCCAGAACTTGTTCCTAATCTTTCCGCTCCAAGATCAACATATTTTTGTGCTGTTTCCTTATCTCTAACTCCACCACTTGCTTTAACTTTTGCATTGTCACCAACAACTGATTTCATTAGTTTGACATCTTCATAAGTTGCTCCGCCAGTTCCAAAACCAGTAGAAGTTTTGACAAAATCTGCTTTAGCTACTAGTGATAACTCACACGCTTTAACTTTTTCTTCATCAGTTAAATAACAAGTTTCGATAATAACTTTCAAAACATTATCACCAATTGCTTCTTTAATAAGACGAATTTCATTTTCTACATAATCAATTTCACCATCTTTTAATTTAGCAACATTGATAACCATATCTATTTCGCTTGCTCCATTTTCTACTGCCTCTTTAGCCTCGAAGACTTTTGCAGCAGTAGTCATTGCACCTAATGGAAATCCTACTACAGCCGCAACTTTAACATCAGTTCCTTGTAAAAGTTGTTTAGCATCTGCAACATAACAACCATTAACACAAACACTATAAAATTCATGTTCTATTGCTTCTTCACATAGTTTTTGAACATCAGAACTACTTGCTGTTGCCTTTAAAATTGTATGATCAATATATTTATTTAATCCCATTTTTTTACCTCTATTCTATAACTTCTAATATATTTTTTAATATTTTCTATTTTGTCTTGTCCAATTACATAGGCATCTAAGACCATGGCTTTACTAGATTGAACATTTTTTTCATCGTTAAAGTAAATTTCAGCAATAACTTCACCTTTTTCCACTTTATCTCCGACTTTTTTCTTAAGCTCGATTCCTACAGCATGATCAACCTCATCTTCTTTAGTAGCACGCCCAGCACCAATAACCATCGCTGCTTTTCCTATTTCTTCTGCTTTGATTTTTGTTACATAACCATCTTCTTCTGAGAATACCTCTAATACTGATTTAGGTGTTGGTAACAGTTCGTAATTGTTTACTACTTCGCCATCTCCCCCACTTAACTCAATGAACTGTCTTAATAATTCTAAAGCATGACCATTAGCAATAACTTCATCTATTTTTTTAGCAGCTTCTTCGTATGTCTTAACTTCACCTTTGTGTTTTAAAGCTAAATAGACAATTTCATAAACTACTTCCTTAAGATCATCAGACCAGTTTCCTTTTAAAGCTTCTATTCCTTCGATAATTTCATTAGCGTTTCCGATATTATATCCTAATGGTTCTTCCATATTAGTCAGTACTGCTATAGTTTTTCTACCTACACTATTTCCAATTTCTACCATTCTGCGTGACAATTCTCTCGCATCTTCAATAGTTTTCATGAAAGCACCGTCACCGACTTTTACATCTAAAATAATCAAATCAGATTGAATTGCAAGTTTCTTGCTCATAATACTACTTGCTATTAATGGAATACTATCTACTGTTGCAGTCACATCACGTAATGCATATATTTTTTTTATCTAATGGCACAATATTATCACTGTAACCCATTAGACCCACTCCAGTTTTACTAGCTACTTCTACTAGTTCTTCTTTTGTAGTACTAAATTTAAAGTTTCTAATTGCTTCAAATTTATCAATCGTTCCTCCAGTATGTCCTAACCCTTTACCAGATAACTTTGTTGTAGCCATTCCTACTGCTGATAAAATAGGCCCTAAAACTACTGTAACCTTATCACCTACTCCACCTGTTGAATGTTTATCAACAAGATAATGATCTAGATTATCAAAGTAGATTGTATCCCCTGAATCTCTCATAGTTAAAGTGAAATTTGTAAGCTCATCTTTTGTCATATTATTAAAATAGACAGACATTAAAAATGAGCTCATTTGATAATCAGGTACCGTTCCTTTAAGATAGCCCTCTAGTAAAAATTCAATTTCAGCCTTTGTAAGTTCTTTATTTTTTTTCTTTTTTATCTATGATATCAACAACTCTCATAGGTTAATCTCCTTAAATATTCTTCATTTAAAGATAAACAAATATATCTTCTTAAAATCTTTACAATAAAAAATTCGTCATACTATATTTTTCATTCTCTATATAAATATTATTAGATACTTCTATTATCTGCAAACTCTTCTTATCTTTTAATATTTTATATAGTTCTTCTTGACTTTTTTTACTATATACTAATTTTATCACGAATTATGTACATTTTGTAGCCTAATAATATTAACATATAGTTTTTATATTTAAATAAAATCATAAATAACATATAGAATAGAACTAATAGTATAACTATTTTCCATAAAAATTGAAGTTTTTGATTTATAATCAAAAATGTAATAATTATCATCAAAATTAAGTAATAATAATCAATACCGCTTTGTCTAGAAATTTCTTTTTTACTACAAACAAATATATTTGAAGGTTTACTCCCATTGTGAATTATTAAAGAAAAAATAGATATTATCGTTAGTATTGTAGTTAATAAGAGTGCATCTAAATCTTGTTTTACAAAAGTATAAATAAGTAAAACAAAATAAAGAGGCATAAATGAATAAATACAATAACTAATATAGTTAAATGATTTTTTCATCTCATACCTCCTATTTATTATCTTTTACTTTTTGGTTTAGACAAAATCTCCGAAAAAATTATATCATTCACAATTTTTTCTTTTATCAAAAGTTAAAGAATTTGAAAATATTTCTTTTTCTTTATCTACTATAACACGTGGTTTTCTTTCAAAATATTGTTGCTGAGAAGATTCATGTTTTGGAATACGATTATCCCTTTGATTATACTCTTTATAAACTTGTTTAGGGGTTTTCTTCTTCTGCTTAACTTTCTTAACAGTTTCTTTATTATTTTTTTTATTGTTCTTGGCTTTATCAATAATAAGTGAAACTATTAGGAAAATTATAGGAATCGCTAAACTACTCATCTTCCCCTCCTAGAGTTTCTGTTAAGATACTCATTTGCAATCAATCCTCGAACAAGATTTTCTTGAGAAAATTCTAATTTTTTAGTATTGCTTTTAAAATTACTTGGCTGGTCAAAATTTCTTTGCATCGAAAACTTATTACGACCTTTATTGTAATTTTCACTATAATACTGTTGATATTTGTTCATAGTAGAGTTATCAACTTGTTGTTCATATATATCTTCTTCATAAACTTGTTGATTAGATAAAGAACTTTGTCTATTTCTAAATTCATTAGAATCCTTATTTGCAGTTTCTTTGATTCTTTTCATCTCTTCAACTGCCTTCAGCGCTTGAGCTCGAGCATTGTCTAGCTCCATTTGTTTTGAATTATCTAAATTTTTTCTGTATCTTTTACTGTCAGAAGCAAAAACCATTGCGAAAATAGCAAAAATTATGATAAATGTTATTGGTGCTGCGAAAATTAAAAATGACATTTCACATCCTCCTTTTTATCTAATTATTTACCTGCTCCTGTTTCAGGTTGTGACATACGTTTAATTGAATCTCTCATACCTGTATCAGCTTCTAAATTCTTATAATTCATATAATCCATAATACCTAGATTTCCTTGTTGGAAAGCTTTCGCCATAGCTAATGGTAATTCTGCTTCAGCTTCTACAACTTTTGCACGCATTTCTTGGATTCTAGCTTTCATCTCTTGTTCAGCTGCAACAGCCATGGCACGACGTTGTTCAGCTTTTGCTTGAGCGATATTTTTATCTGCGATAGCTTGCTCTGTTTGTAAGTTGGCACCAATGTTTTGACCGATATCAACATCTAGAATATCAATCGATAAGATTTCAAATGCAGTACCTGCATCTAATCCCTTATCTAAAATTGTTTTAGAAATTCTATCTGGATTTCTAGAACAACTGTGTGTGATTCAGAAGAACCGATTGTAGAAACAATACCTTCACCTACACGGGCAATAACAGTTTCTTCTCCAGCTCCCCCTACAAGTCGTTCAATGTTTGCACGAACGGTAATTCTTGCTTTTGCTTTTACCTCAATACCGTTAATTGCAACCCCTGCAATATAAGGTGTCTCAATAACTTTAGGGTTAACACTCATTTGAACTGCTTGAAGTACATCACGTCCCGCTAAGTCAATAGCAGCACAACGTTCAAATGTTAAACTTACTATGTTAGCTCTGTGAGCTGCGATAAGAGCATTGATTACTCTATCAACATTCCCCCCTGCTAAATAGTGACTTTCCAATTGATTAATAGTAACAGCTAAACCAGCTTTATGTGCTTTAATCATCGGATTAATTACTCTACTTGGAATAACACGTCTTAGTCGCATACCAACAAGTGTAAAGATACTTACCTTAACTCCTGCGGCAATGGCACTAATCCAAAGACCAAGAGGGAAGAAAGTAAAGAATATCGATAGCACAATCAATACAACTACCACGATAATACCTGAGAATATTAATTCTGGCATAATACTACCTCCTTAAAATTTTTATATTTTTTTAACTACTATACGCATTCCTTCTACACGTATAATCTCTATCTCATTACCCTTTTCTATAAAATCTCCATCAGTTACTACATCCAACTTTTCATTTCCTAAAACAGCCACTCCTGCTGGACGTAAATCTGTATATGCTTGAAGTTTTTTTCCTATTAATTCTAATCTACTTTCACTCGCCACATATCCATCCTCTGTTGAAATAGAATCGTTAAGAACAAGTCTATTTAATAACATTAACCTTTTATGGAAAACATTTCTATTAACATAAAATTGAATAGCTGCAAGTATTAAAGAAATAACTAAAATAAATGCAATATGATATGTTGACTTATTAATATAGATTATTGCATAAATCACGGTAATGATCCCTACTGTTCCAACTATTCCACCAGGAATAAACATCTCTAGTCCTATTAGAGATATACCTCCTATAAATAACAATAGGACAAAAATACTTATACCTGTAGAATAAGAATGTAGGGCTATGTATGTCGCTAAACTAAGTACTGACAAAATCCCCAAAAAATTAAGTTTTTTTGAAAACAATTGTTGACAAAAAGTTAAGGACATCGCAATTAAAAGAATCCAATCGAGAGACATCATTAAATTCATATGTAATCACCTCATTTTTGCATATTCTTTTTCTAGATAGTCTAATAATTCCTCCCTCGTAAAAATATTCCCATGACCGGGAACAGCATGTTCAAAGTCAAGAATTGATATTCTATCTATATAATCACGAAGCTTTTGTTTATTATATGCCATCGGTTTTGTATAATAATTTTTAGCGTGACTATCACCTAAAAACAACACTTTCTCCTCTGGAATATAAATTAAAAATGCATCATTAGAATGCGAGTTATCATTGTATATACAATTAATTTTAACTCCTCCAAGATTTAAATTGAAATCGGCCATTTTAGGTAAATCTGGAATTCTAATTTTTATCTCATGATTTTCATAAACTCTCTTTATAACATCGGCACTGTATTTTATCTCCGTTCCATCCTTGACTCTTTGGTATAGACTCTCATCATCCCATTCTAGTTGAGATAATTCGATTAAAGAATCTCTAGCTCTATCAGTGGCGATAACTGGTATATCTAAATACGCCGCTCCAAAACTATGATCCCAGTGATGGTGGGTTAATATCACATAACTTGGCATTGGTAAGTCATTTTCTTTTAATTCTTTTAGAAATGTTTCTACTTGTGCAGGTCCATTTCCTGAATCTAACATTACTGAAAAGTATTCTCCTTTTACATAACCAAGCGATGGTTCTAAATACATATATCGTTGTTTTGTATAATAAAATCTATCTGAAAATTTAATTAGCATCCTTTTTACTTCCTTTTGATTATAGTCATATTATATCATACATCCTCCAAATTTGAAATATAACGAATTATAACGAAAGTATAAACTGTGTATTTATCTATATATCAGAGTATATTTATTTCATTTTGAAATATAACAGAAGTATTTAGGAAAATAATAAATTTTAACAAGGATTTAGATACTTTTCCCCAAAATCCCCCCACAAAAAAGCCCCTTATTTTAGGGCTTAATCTTTCATTATATCTAATTAATTTTTTTGATACTTGTAATGTCATATTCTCTATTTTTCTTTTGCTATTTCTGTAATCAGAAAGTAGTGAATAAGTAACTCCAGAATCTTTAGCTATTTTATAACTACTAATTTCACTATTTAAAAGTTCTTCTATTTCTTTAATTAGTTTATCATCCTTATACTAACCTTCTTTTTTATTGAATTTAAGCCATTTTTATGTTATTATTATCTCAGTAGCGAGGTAAAGTAGCTTAGGACTTCACCTTGATTACCGTTCGTTTTTTAGAAGTTCTAGTCTTTGATTAGAGCTTCTATTTTTTCTTTTGTCTTACTGTTGAACTTTCTTATAACACTAACCCATTAATAACAACCATCATTTGTCATTTTTTTAATTCCTCCTAGTATCTAATTAATTTCTTTGCTACTTTAAAACTCATGTTTTCTAAATCATACTTAAAAACTCATGTTTTCTAAATCATACTTACCACTACGGTAATTTTGAATAACACTAAGCGTAAATCCTGCATCTTTTGAAATTCTATAATCAGTTAAATCACTATTGAATAATTCTTCTATTTGTTTAATTGCTTGTTCAATCATTATAAAACCTCCTAAATAAGTTTTAAGATAATTGAAATTATCACAGCTAATATACCTAGTACTATAATCATGTACATTTGTAAATGATGTGAGACAAAAAAAGTTAAAAATAAATACCTGATATGATAGAGTTACAGAGAAGCTAGCTTCTCTGTAACTCTTGCCTTTTCTCAACAGGAGTTAGCCATCCTAAAGTCTGCATAGGAAGTCGATTAGAACGATATAGATATTTCTT
>CAKMQF010000050.1 GCA_927911745.1 uncultured Gemella sp. | reverse complement strand
GACGTTGCATTGCCATTTTATCTTGTGATAAGTCGATAGCTTGTTCTTTTTTGAATTCATCTACTAGGTAGTCGATAATAGCTTGGTCGAAGTCATCTCCACCTAGTAAGTTGTCTCCTGATGTAGCTAATACTTCGAATACTCCATCTCCTAATTCTAAGATAGATACGTCGAAAGTACCACCACCAAGGTCAAATACTAATACTTTTTGATCTACATCTGTTTTTTCTAATCCGTATGCTAATGCTGCTGCAGTAGGTTCGTTAATAATACGTTCTACTTCTAATCCAGCGATTTTACCAGCGTCTTTAGTTGCTTGACGTTGAGCGTCGTTGAAGTAAGCTGGTACTGTAATAACAGCTTTAGTTACTTTTTCACCTAGGTAAGCTTCAGCAGTTGCTTTTAAGTTTTGTAAGATCATTGCTGAAATTTCTTGTGGTGAGTATTTCTTACCATTACGTCTTCTTTGTAATCTGTACCCATGTGACGTTTAATAGAAATTACTGTGTTAGGGTTAGTAATTGCTTGACGTTTTGCTACTTCCCCTACTTGAATTTCATCACCTTTGAATGCTACTACAGAAGGTGTAGTTCTGTTACCTTCTGGGTTAGGGATTACTTTAGCTTCCCCACCTTCTAATACTGATACACATGAGTTAGTTGTTCCTAAGTCGATACCTATAATTTTTGACATATTCTTGTCCTCCTTAAATTTATAATAACTATATTTTCAAATTTATTTGTTAAAATGATTATTTCACTCTAACAAAGTCTTATATTACTTTTACTTGCGCAGTGGCTACATACCAATCATTTCGTTGCTATGCTCCTCATTCTTGGTGTAGCTGTGCGATTCTTACTCCTAACTTTTTTCTTCACCTTCTAGGTTCGAAAAAACTAAGGCTCAGTCGATACTTTCAAATCATTTCATCTCTGCGTTCCTTATTCTTTGAGTATCTTTGAGAAGCTTCCTCGTAACCATTTCTTCGTATTTACAATACTTGAAATGCTAACGATGTAGCCTTTACGAGTTTACTTTCACCATTGCTGGTCTGATTACTCTATCTTTTAGTTTGTAACCTTTTTGGAATGTATCTAAGATTACTCCGCTCTCTTTATCACTTTCTTCTCCTTGCATTACTGCATGGTGGAAGTTTGGATCGAACTGAGCATTTTCTGTTTCTACTAGTTCAACACCTTCTGATTTAAGCGCTGCTTGTAATCCTTCATATACCATTTGTACACCTTTAAGAACTGTTTGTACTTCTTCATTAGTTGATTCAACTTGTAAAGCACGTTCTAGGTTATCCAAGCTTGGTAAGATTTCTGTAATCACTTTTTGACTCTTATAAGCATTTATAGTGTCAATTTCTTGATTTTTACGTCGTTTAAAGTTTTCAAACTCTGCATAAAGTCGTAAGTATTTGTCTTCTGACGCTTTTACTTCTTCTTGCAGTTTTTCAATTTGTTCTTGTAATAACTCTTCAGCAGTTTTTTCAACTACTTCTTCTTTTAAATCTGTCGTTTCTTCAGTTTCAACAGTTTCTTCTGTTGTTACTTCTTCTTGTAGAGTTTCTTTTTGTTCTTCAGTAGCCATCTCTACCTCCTAATTATTTCAAATTATTATTTAAATTATCACGAACACAAGCTATAAGTGTCATGATTTTTGAATAGTCCATTCTCTTTGGTCCAAATACGGCTATTACACCTTGACCTTTAGATGTGTTATAACTACTAGACACTAATGAAAGATCATCTATATTCCCAAGCTTAAGCTCAGTTCCTATTTTAATAGATGGTTTGTCTGTTACTTCATTATTATCTAGAAGCTCGACTATCTTGTCATCTTCTAAGAGCGATACTACTTCTTTTAATTTTTCTACATTGTCTATATCGGGTTGCTTAAGTAAATTGTACTTACCCCCTAATGCTACAGTCTTTTTAATTTTATTTTGCAACAATCTATTTAAAGCCACCACTATCATATCATAGTTGTTAACTTTATTCTTTAGATATTTTTCTAACTCACCATGAATCATTACGTGAGCTGTTGCCATATCTACATCATAGAAGTAACTTTGTAGAAGTTTATTAATCTCCGATATATCCTCTGCAGTGAAATCCGCATCAAGTTTATAGTTTTGTTGGAATACTTCTCCTATGTTTGTTACTAATATAACGAGAATACTACGACTACTTAGAAGAATAACCTCTATCTTATTAATGCGCCTATCCGTTTTTGTCGGGGCTAGTATCACCGCCGTACAATCAGTTAAGTCCGATAGTACTATTGCATTTTTTTCTAGATAGTTATTTTCCGATACTATATCACCACCAGAGAGTTGTTTAAGTTTTTCATTCTCACTATTCGATAGTTCATAATCTTTTTTTATGTAATCTACATAATAGCGATAACCTTTTTCCGAAGGTACTCTACCTGATGAAATATGAGTCTTCTTAATCAATCCTTCTTTTTCTAATTTACTCATATCATTTCTTATCGTTGCCGAACTGAAATCAATATTTTGAGCAATTTGCTTAGAACCTACAGGTTGATTAGTCGTAATAAAATTTTCGACTATAGATTGAAGAATGAGTACTTGTCTATCTATTAACATCGTCATCACCTATTCTCCAATTTTGTGTTTTAGCACTCTAAGTATCTGACTGCTAATCACATATATAATAATATCATTAAGGTCAAAATAAGTCAATAGCTTTTTTGGAATTTTTTTTGACTTTTTTGACCTTTCTGTTTCATTTAAGAAAAACCTGTAATACCAAGTTTTAATGAGTCTTAAAAAGTATATATTGAAACAAATAATAATAATAAACCCCTTCAAAAATTTTCATCACTTATGATATAATAAAGGTTAATCAATGGAAAAGGAGTTTTTTATAATGAAGAAAATAATAAAAATAATTACACCATTACTTGCAGCACTGTTCTTACTTACAGCATGCGCAGGTGAAAAAACAAAAGTATTTACTACAAAATATGGAAATAATCAAGAAAATGAAACAACATTAACTTATAAAGGAGAAGTTGTTAATAGATTAAAAACTATTTCTAATATCACTGACCTAGGAACTGATGAAGAAGCAGCCTACAATAGTATAAAGACATCTATCGACCAAGAGAATAAAGATATCGATGGACTTTCTTACACTATTGAAAAGAAAGATGGGAAAGTAATTATTACTTGGGATTTAGATTTTACTAAAATAAACTTCGAAAAAGATAAGGATCGCTTGCATTTCAAAAAATCTTCTTTAGATGAAGAAAGAAAGTTAAGCTACATAGAAGAAAACCTTAAGAAAAATGGCGCTATAGAGAAAAAATAAAATTTTATATATAGAGTGTTTATCAGCTAGAACTTTTAATCTTGCTGATAAACACTTTTTTTCTTATGAATACACTGGATTTTATCCTCACCTTCCTTGTATCTTCAGTAAAATTCTTGTATAATAAGTAAACGAAAGAAGTTAATAGAGGTAAAAATTTTGGAACTTATTGAACTTAGAAAAGAACTCGAAGAAATTAACAAAAAAATAACGGAATTTAAAACTTCATTAAAAATAGAAGATAAAACTGAACGAGTTGCTGAAATTGAAAATATGATGCTAGAGGCTGATTTTTGGAATGATAGTGAAGCAGCTAGTCTATTAGTTACAGAATCAAAAAGTATAAAAAAAGAACTTGATGAATTTAGTGAAATGATAGACTATTTAGAGCACTCTGAAGAGATGGTTGAATTTCTAAAAGATGAAGATGATGAAGAAATTTATAAAGATTTACTAGAAACAGTAGTCAATCTTAAAAATAGTGTTGAAGATTTTAGCTTTAGATTATTATTCTCAGAAGAATATGATAACAACACTGCTATACTAGAAATACATGCCGGGGCTGGTGGAACTGATGCTACAGACTGGTCAGAACTAATGTTACGTATGTATGAAAGATTCTTCACAAAGCAGGGGTTAAAATACAGCTACTTAAACTACCAATCTGGTGATATCACTGGAGTTAAATCGGCAACTATAAAAATTGAAGGTGACTTCGCGTATGGATTATTAAAAGGAGAAAAAGGTGTTCACCGAGTTGTTCGTATCTCACCTTTTGATCCATCTGGAAAAAGACATACATCGTTCGCTTCAATAGATGTAATTCCAGAATTTAATGATGATGAGATTAACATTGAAATTAATAATGAAGACTTAAAAATAGACACTTACAGAGCTCAAGGAGCTGGTGGACAGCACATTAACACTACTGATTCAGCAGTTCGTATTACCCACCTACCTACTGGTATCGTCGTTCAATCACAGTCTGAACGCAGCCAAATACAAAATAAAGATGCTGCGATGAAAAACTTAAAATCAAAACTTTATCAACGTGAAATAGAAGAAAAAGAAAAAGAATTAGCAGCAATTCGCGGTGAACAAAAGGATATTGGTTGGGGCTCTCAAATTCGTTCTTATGTATTTACTCCATATACAATGGTAAAAGATCACAGAACAAACTACGAAGTATCTACAGTAGACAAAGTAATGGATGGTGAGATTATCGATTTTATTGATGCTTATCTACATTACAATATGAAAGAAAAAGAGATATTATAGAAAATAGACCTTTCGAGCAAATACTCGATAGGTCTATTAATTTTTATTTTTTCTCATCAAATCTTTCTTCTATAAGTTTTTCTTCTGTTTTTTTCAAACTTACTTTTTTATCTCCAGAACTTGGCCATGGAAGACCTTTTAATTCATTAATATCAGCTACAGAATAATCAACCGTTACAGTTTCTATGGCAACATTATCTTGATAATCAACCTTGTCTTCTAAACCTTTTATACCTTTAAACTTTTCTCCTAGTTTCTCCGCTTGTTTTTTAAAGGTTTCTTTAGTTAGTCCTAGTTCAGAATAAGTAATAATATTTTTGGCTGTTTGTTTTGTTACAACATCACCTTTATAATAAAGTGTAATTTCCATTTGTACACCAGGTTGTTTTTTAACATAAACCTTACTACCTTCTTTTTCGGAACATCCGACTAAAAATACTAATAAAAAAAACTGATATAATTTGTAATATCTTTTTCATTTTATAAACTCTCCTATCCTTTAGATAATAATATTATACCATAGTTTAAAATCAATGCAAACATTATCAAAAGAGCGATACAAAATTGTATCGCCCTTGCTTATTATAGTTTTTCGTATTCAGCTGGCACATCAAATGGATTTTCTTTATTAATGTGATCGTAGAACATAACTCCATTTAAGTGATCAATTTCGTGTTGGAAACAAATTGCTGGTAAGTCTGTTAAAGTTAAAGTAACTTTCTCATCATTCTCATTATAACCAACTACTTTAATTTTTGAATAACGAGGAACATATCCCTTAATATCTTTATCTACAGATAAACACCCTTCTCCACCAGCTAAGTAACATTTTGCTGCTGAATTTGAGATAATTTTTGGATTATATAGTGCATAAGAAACTGTATTTTCTGGGAATTCCTCATCTGGAATATGCACTGCAATCATTCTTTTTGAAACGTTGATTTGTGGTGCCGCTAACCCTATTCCTGGTTTTAGTCCTAATTTCTCTGCTTTTTCATCATCTTGAGAAGCAATAACATATTCTAATAATCCACGTAAAACTGCTTTGTCTTCGTCTGAAATCGGACTTTTTACTTCTTCAGCACGTGCTCTAAGTGTTGCGTGTGGATCGATAATTATATCTTTAGTTGTAATCAAATCTTTTCTCCTTTATTTCTAATTATTTATTACGGTATCTTCGTACATACTTAATTATTTCATAAATAAACAAGAATGTCAAAGGTCAAAGTTTCCTTATTTACAGTATTTTAATATTAATTTCCAATAAAATATCACAATAATTTTCTTTCTATATTAAAAAGTTTTCTGAAATTTATTTTTGTATTTTTATTAATTTCGTGATATGATAATATTATTGATAATTTATAAATGAAATTTTTAGGAGGGTGTATTATGACTTTTGAAAATTACCAATATACAAGACCAAATACAGATCAATTAAAAGAACAATTAAAAACATTAGTAGAAAGACTAGGCTCTGCAAATAGTGCTGAAGAAACACTAGAAATTTTCAAGGAATATAATGAACTTCGTGATAACGTAAGTACTATGGCACAATTATCAGAGATTCGTGTAACAATTGATACAACTGATAAATTTTATGAAGCTGAACAAGAATTCTGGGACGAATTTGGTCCTGAATTAGATTCTCTTTACAGCAAATTTGACGAAGCAATTTTCAATTCAAAATTCAAAGAAGAACTAAAAAAAGAAATTGGAGAACACTACTTCAATCTAATTGAAACTTCTCTAAAAGTATTTAGCGATGAAATCATTGAAGATTTAAAAGAAGAAAACAAACTTTCATCAGAATATACAAAACTAACTTCAAGTGCTAAAATTCCATTTGATGGTGGAGAACATAACTTAAGTGGTATGGCTAAATATACACAAGATGCTAACCGTGAGACTCGTCTATTAGCAAACCAAGCGGTAGCTAGATTCTTTAAAGAAAACTTAGAACAATACGATAGCATCTATGACCGTATGATTAAAGTTCGTACACGTATCGCAAAAAAACTTGGTTTCGAAAACTTCGTAGAAGTTGCTTACCTACGCTTACGTAGAACAGACTACAATGCAAAAGATGTAGCAAACTACAGAAAACAAATTTTTTGAGGAAATCGTACCTGTTGTTGAAGAACTTAAAAAAGCTCAAGCTAAGCGTCTAGGACTTGAAAAACTTTCATTCCACGATGAAGGTGTAACATTCAAATCAGGTAATCCTACTCCAAAAGGAGACCGCCCAACACTTGTTGATTATGCAAAAACAATGTATAAAGAATTATCACCTGAAACTGATGAATTCTTCACATTTATGACTGAGAATAACTTATTAGATTTAGATACAAAACCAGGAAAAGCTGGTGGTGGTTATTGTACATTTATTCCAAATTACAAAGCACCATTTATCTTCGCTAACTTTAACCAAACACCTCATGACGTTACAGTTTTAACACATGAAGCAGGTCATGCTTTCCAAGTTTTCCAAAGTAGACATCATATGCCAGATTATGTATGGCCAACATACGAAGCTTGTGAAATCCACTCAATGAGTATGGAATTCCTAACTTGGCCTTGGATGAACCTATTCTTTAAAGATGAAACTGAGAAATTCAAATACTACCACATGGCAACATCAATCAAATTCTTGCCATATGGTGTTACAGTTGATGAATTCCAACATGAAGTATACGAAAATCCTGAATTAACTCCAAAAGAACGTCGTATGAAATGGTTAGAAATAGAAAGAAAATACTTACCATCTCGTTACTATGAAGATATTCCAGAACTTGATGAAGGTTTATTCTTCTACAGACAAGGTCACTTATTCGGTGCTCCATTCTACTACATCGACTACACTCTAGCTCAAGTTTGCGCCTTCCAATTCTGGAAAAAAGCTAACGAAAATAGAGAAAATGCATGGAAAGAATACCTTCACCTATGTAAGCTTGGTGGAACTAAACCATTCTTAGAGTTAGTTAAAGAAGCTAACTTAGAAAATCCATTCGAAGACGGAACTATTTCTAATATTGTTCCAGAACTTAGAAAATACATTGACTCTGTCGATGCAACAAAATTCTAGTAAAGTTAAAGGCGAGTAAATCTCGTCTTTAACTTTATAGAAGTAAATTTTTTTAATATTAGGAGGATAAAATATGAAAGAAAAAAAGATAGCAGCATTTTTTGATATTGACGGAACTCTTTATAGAGATTCTCTAATGACAGAACATTTTAAAAAATTAATAAAATACGAAGTTGTAGACGAAAAATATTGGCTAAACGGTGTAAAAGATAGTTACATTAACTGGGATAAGAGATTTGAAGACTATGATAACTACCTTTTCGGTGTTTCTGAAGCATATGTACAAGCAATTACAGGTCTTCATAAAAAATATATCGACTTCGCGACTGAACAAGTAATGAAACTTAAAGCTGATCGTGTATATAAATTCACACGAGATATTATAGAAAAACACAAGAAAAATGGACACCTTATCATCTTCATTTCGGGAAGTCCTGATTACCTTGTAGAAGCGATGGGTAAAAAGCATCATGCATTTTTTAGCTATAGGTAGTAAATACATTATAGAAGATGAGAAATTTACAGGTGAAGTAATTCCAATGTGGGATGCAGATAGTAAAAACAAAACTATAGATAGATTAGTTGAAGAATATAACATTGATCTTGATCAATCTTTCGCATATGGAGATACCAATGGTGATTACAACATGTTAAGACGTGTTGGAAATCCGGTAGCCATGAATCCGAGTCGTGAATTACTAAGTAAAATCAAAGAAAATCCAGAATTATCTGAAAAAGCTACTATTCTTATTGAACGTAAAGACGTTATTTATAAAACAAAAGCTAATATAGATATTGTAGAAATATAAAAGAAAACTCAAGGTAATTGACATTATGTCGTACCTTGAGTTTTTTATTAATTCTATGTATTGTATAGGAATTCAGAACCTTCTTCACTATTAAGATTAACTCCAGAAACTAATCTATTTCCTACTTTTTTATAAAGCTGAGGTTGAGTAGTAAAAGTAATCTTACTTCCATCTTCTTTAATAAGTTTGAAGCTCTTGCCATTTACAGACCATTCAATTTTTTCACCATTATATTTTTTAGAAGATATCCTTTATATCGATTAACAAGGTCAGAACTCATTTTTCTAGCTCCTTCTTCACTTGTTGCTCCACCTATTCCTTGAGCATCTGCAGGTAATGAATTACTGTCATTTAATAACGCAGGATTCGGACCACCTAATTCAACATCAGAGCTTTTTTTCTTACGCTCAAACTCTCTTGCTTTTTCTGCAAGTTCCCTAGCCTTCTGCGCGGCTTCCTGAGCTTTATCATAAAGCTTATTACCCACATCACTTAACAATTGTTTTAAACTATTATTATTGAATTTATATTTTTCTAATATTTGAGAAAGATCCTTATTAAAGTTCACATCTAGTTTAATATTTTTTATCTCTTCTTCTGCTCTCTTATAGTTTTCAATATCAGCATTTAACCAGTTAATAGCGGCTGAAAAATTTGAATTAGTATCAAGCTTTTTAGCACGGTCTAAACTGTCCTTTGCTTCATCAATTTTTTTATCATTAAACTAATAGATGTATTCCTTACCTCTTTCGCAACTTTAATATCAGTTTTGATAGAAGGAATAACCTTCTGAGCAACATCAGTAGTTAAAGTTTCTAAACCTTTTGCTCCAGCTTCAAAATCATGACTGATATTAATCATATCAACATATTTTTGATACTCTTCTTTTACCTTCTTATCTTTTCCGCTACCAAACATAAAATAGTAAGCTGTAGCACAAATGATAAGTGTAACAATAACACTCGAAAATATTGCAATACTTTTTTCATATATATTCTCCTCTAATATAACATATCCCAATTCTGTGGTTTATAAAATTATTATCTCATAGAAAATTGTATTTTACTAGAAAAATTTTAACATACAATATGTTTATATAAGTTTGATAATAACTTGTAGCACTCTGGATATGCAGAAAATTTTAATCCATGTATTCTTCCCTTATTAAAATATTTAATAGTACATTCTTTTTTATTATGATTATAATCTAGCCCCACAATATTCTTGTAGTATATCTTATAACCAAAAAACTTATAAAACCTTTTTATAGAAAAGATTTTTAAGTACTCCTCCCTAAAATATATATCACAATCATAACTAAATGAAATTCTATAATCTACACGTTCTAAAACCGATAATTCCTTTCCTTTTAATAATTTATTTAACTCATTTTTTATTTTAGGAATGTTAGAATTATACTTTTTTAGATAATAATCAAAATCCGCTGTTAAAAGTATCCTCTCTACATTAGTTAAAGTATTAAAATTAATTGTATCCATATAAAAACCTCCTTAATATACTTAGTATATTAAAGAGGTTGGACAGAATGTGGGAAAGCTAATTTTTTATAGATATTTCTTAATTATTTTCAACGCACCCATTTTTATTATAAGTTTTGTTGCACCTTTTGGCTCTAATACCCTCTTTATTGATTTACTCATTAAAATTCTGACTAGTTTATTCATTTCTATACCTCCCTCTCTTCTATTATCTTTACATTATCTCCTTGACTATTTAGCCACATTTTTATTCCATCACCGTAGCTTTCTGCCATAATAGTATGAACTTTATCTTCTGTTTTTATCACCTTTGCTGTTGGTAATCTATCCAACATTGCTTCAAGCGATGGTCCACTAAATTCAAATGTAAACTTCTTTAATTTACCTCCGTACATAAACTGGATTCTCTTACGAAATTCTCCGTCCTCGAATCTATCTCTATATGGAATATAGAAAGTTTCGTCTTTATATTTAATATTACTCATTCTATCAATTCGAAAGACTAGTGGTGCATCTTCTTCACTAGTTATTCCATAAGCAATTAAATAAAAATAAAATTCCGAGAACATAATGGAAATAGGGCGTACTTCTTTTTTTGTTTGTTTTTTATCCATTCGAGTATAATCAAAAGTTATTACCCTAGTTTCTCTAATTACATTCGACAAACTCCACAATACCTCTAGTAAATCTTTTCCATGCTGCAGTTCAGTGTAGTAAAAATCTTCATTATTAATCAACTCTCTAACATGTATTTTACTTTCCCGACTTAATTGATTTTGTAATTTTTTTAATAATAAAGACATCTCTTTTTTTATTAAAAGCTCTACTTTCTAGCAAAATTTTACTAAGTGCTAAAATATCCTGTTGAGTAAGAGTATTATCACTTTCACTAACAGCTGTATAAATATACTCTTTATTTTTTACTATTATTTCAAATTCACCGATTTTCGTCTTTCTTCTCAAAAAGATAATCACGCAATTCATCAATATCTCTTTGAATAGTTTTAAGAGAAACTCCATATTCATTAGCTAAGTCTTCTTTTACCAGCCTCTCGCCTCGTCTAAGTCTATCATATATTTCTAATCCACGAAACTTCTTATCCCTTGAATTATCCAAATTAATCGCCTCTTTCTCATCAAGTCTTATATTTCATTATATCTCATAGAAAATTCACATTCAATCAATTTTCTTATTATTCTCTATTAATAATAACTATTTTATATAAATATATTTTACATTAAAAATTGGACATATTTTGTCCATTGTTTTAAATAATAATTTTTTTTATTTTGTTCTAAATAGCAACTTGAGTATTCACAGTTCAAATTACCACTAATAATCTAATTTTAAACGTTATTACTAAAATAATGACCACCCCTGAAAAGGGGTGGTTTTCTCTTCGGGTATAACCCTTTGTTACTAACACGCACCTCAAGGCGCTGGCTTTCACATTCGTTCAAGCCCTATTGTATATTAACGCCCGCTACCCGTTAAACGGGTTTATCTATTTTTTCTTATTTCCAAATGGATTTGTATATTCTTTTGTTGTCAATTTGTCTATTGAAATGTCATGCGTTTCTTGTTCTCTGATATATTTTCTTATTGTACTTTCATTCAAACCTACAGTACTTACATAGTATCCTTCTGCCCAAAATTTTC
>CAKMQF010000049.1 GCA_927911745.1 uncultured Gemella sp. | reverse complement strand
TATCCTTTAATGTGATCTTCAGTACGTATTAACTCGAAGTATAATTGTGATGGTGATGGAATTGTTAATTTCACAGTCACATCTTTTTTATCAGCTACTAAGTCTCTTAAGAATTTGTAGTGTCCTACAAATGGGTGATTTTCTCCACTGATTTTTCCTGATACTTTTGCTGTATCTGGTTTAGTTTCAATACCTTTGAATGGGTAACCTTTTTTCTCCTTGAACATGTTCTACACCGTTAAGTCCCCAAAAGAAGTCTAGGTGCCAGTATGCACGACGAAACTCTCCATCTGTTACTCCTTTTAGTCCATTTGCTATTTGTTTTTCAACTAATTCTGTAATTACTTTATCTTCTACCTTAGTTAATTCTTCTTGTGATAATTCTCCTTTTGAAAATTTTTCACGAGCTTCTACTAGCTCTTTAGGTCTTAAAAATGACCCCACGTGATCTACTCTGTATGCTGCTCTTTCTACTACTTTATTTTGACATCCTTGACACATAATATTTTTTCTCCTTTTATTTAACTAATTTATTTTCTCTATCTTCTTAGATTTATTTATCAAGCAACCAAGAAAAGGCTGGATCCTGAAAAATATGACGTTTAGGAACAGTTTGTAAATTCTGATCGCATTCATCTACTGTACCTAATTTCAAAGCACAGACTTCTGGTATATTTTCTTGAACAGTGAAAATTTGACTATGACAGTTCTGGCAGTAATAACGCTGTTTTCCTGGAGAAGAACTATAGGAAACAAGATTTTCTTTTCCATGCAATACTAGCTTTTTACTACTAACTTTAGCATTAACTGTATAGGCAGAGGCAGTTGCTTTCCGACAAATTGAGCAGTGACAAAAAAACTAATTCCGATAAATTCCTCATCTAGAGTGTAGGTTACTGCTTTACATAAACAAGATCCTTTAAGCATTATGTATGCTCCTTTTTACTACTTTATTTTGACATCTTTGACACATAATATTTTTTTCTTCCTTTGTTTAACTGATTTATTTTCTCTTTTTGTTTTATTCTTCTGACTTTATTCTTCTGACTTTATTATTTTGACTTTATTATTTTGACTTTATTATAAACTTCTAGTAACTTTTCTCTTCAAACTTTTCTTCTTTTCTAATACATATTTTTTCTCATAAACTAAAACTTTTTTATAAAGACCGTACTATTCGTCTTCTGGTAGTATCGCTACTACTCTTACTGGTGATCCAGTTGCTTCTGTCCAGTTTGGATAAGCAATTGAAATTAACGCTCCAGTTGCAGGCACTTGATCAAGATTTGCTAAAACTTCGATTTGATAAATATCTTGTTCTAGTAAGTAATACTCTTGAATTAGTCCTTCTGCAGCTGCTGTAACTCCTGAGTCAGTATCTAGAGTTTCATGTCCGACAGCTTTAACTTTTCTTTCTTTAATTAAGAATTCTAGTGCATCTCTTCCCCAACCTGGAGTGTGTTGAACATCATTTTCGTCTAGATTTCTAATCTCATCATAGCTAGGCCAACGTTTAGACCAATCACTTCTAAATGCTACGAATGATTCTGGTAATATTTCTCCATGTTCAGCTTCAAAATCAAGAATATCTTGTTTAGAAATTACATAGTCATTATTTTCCGCTACTTCTTTACTCTTATCAATTACGTATAAAGGTAATAGTAAATCTTTAAGTTCGATTTCATCTAACCAACGTCCACCTTCAACGAAGTGAATTGGCGCATCGATGTGTGTTCCATATTGTCCAACAACTGAGAATTTTTGAACATAGAATCCATCTTTTAAAGTAAAGACATTTTCTTTTTCTAACGCAGGTAGCGCTGGGAACTTAGGTGAATTTTCATCAATTTTGTGGCTTAAGTTAACCCATTTTTTTGTTTTTTAAAGTTTTTATAAATATTTAGTAATTCTGACATGTTTCTTTCCTCCGAAATGTTTATATTATTTCTTTAAGTTAAGAATTCTTGTGATTATTTGAGAAATAAAAAAAGTCCTCACAGAAGCTTATGCTTCTGCAAGGACGTCTAATAATTTACGTGTTACCACCTTACTTTATGATATTCTCACAAATATCAACTCAAAAAGTACGCACCAAAATACAATGGTGTTATACCCTGAAGCTATAACGGGCTCACCCGTAAAGGTCTAATTATTCAACCATTAACACTCAAAGACCATTTTCAAAGTTTCCAATACGATCTCTTTTCACCGACCGAGACTCTCTTTACCATCTTTCACTTTTACTTATCTTTTCAACGTGTGAATCATTAACTTGTGATTAAGTATAACAAGTTATTTTTTATCTGTCAATAGTTTTTTTGAAAAAATTTACATGTTTTCTTTCTGTAGAATTTTTATATACTCCATATTATTTGAATGAAAGCTACTTAAATCAGTGGATTGTAAAGTCTAAAGTCACCTTTTCATCAATTAAAAATTTTCATTTTTTACTGTAAATATATATCATTTATAGAAAATATTAATTAATAACTTTATAAAATTGATTTTTACCTGCACTTTATTAAATATATAAAAAAATGAGAATTTCTAATTATTTCTTAGAAACTCTCATCTCTTCTCTTTAATTTTCAATAAAATTTTATATTCTGATCTTTGTTTTAACCAACTTCCAAAGAACAGCTGGCACTAATAATATTGTTAGCGCTAGAGCAACGATTTGATTAATGCCGAATATGTTTACTAATATTAATAATGTGGATGTGAATACTCCCATTAATAATATTAAATATCCTACTAATGAAACTCTTTCTATTATGAAAAATTCACCTTCTTTTCTACATTATGCTTTTTATAAACCTTACTTGCTAACAGCATAATTATTGTTAAAATAACTAGGTAAATAATAATATTCTTCCAAGGAGTGTAGCCGAAATAATAAAATATTGGCATCCTTGGTATATTATCAATAAACGGTCCATCTGGAAGATAATTTTCAAAGAACAATCTTCCTACTGCAATCCACACTCCCAATGGATAATATATCAGTGTAAGAGCAGGAATATACATTACTCCTATGCTCAATATATTTCCACAAAAACTCGATAAGATAGCTCCTAGTAATACTAAACTTATTCCCAGTATATAAATTTTATTATTTATTTCAAGTACCGCTGGCACGTTATAAATTTCTCCTAACAAACTATTACTTATAACCACTATATTAGCTAGTCCTGTTAGAATATAAGTAACTATTAAAGTTAAAAATGATAAAATTACTTTGGCAAAATATACTTTCTCTTTTTCATAAGGTAAGCTCGCTACAAATTTACCAAAATTAGTATGATATTCTTCTCCAAAGATTAACAATGGGATTAAAGTTATCAAAATATAATAACCAATATTAGTTCCCTCGTTAAACAGAGTTTCTTTTAACTCAACTTTACTAGACTCTAGATTTTCTTTTAAGAAAGTTAATGTTTTTACATTACTAATATCTAATGCTGGTGGATATACTTTATCTAATTCCTCCTGTTTATCAAAGTACTCCTTGCTACCTGGTTGCATTCGTGACCATTCTTTGTACTTAGAAATGTTATTTAGTTCATCTTCTGTTAAATATTGTTTGTATTTTTCACTCTCACTACCTACAAGTACATTTTGATCCTCATTGTTAGTATAAAATGTCCTTATTGGAGAACTTGGAAAATTATGCAAATATGCTCCAACCTCATAAGAATGTTTCATCTCATTTAATTTTTCTTTTGATAATTTTTCTTTATAATTTTTTTTATATTCTTCTTTCAGCTTATACAGTTCGTGTGTTTTTTGATTTAATTCATCATTAGATCTGCCTTTTCTAATTTCCAATTCCTTTGCTATTCCTGTTGTTAATTGAAAATCATAAGCTGCAACTCCATTTTTCAATTCATTTAGTTGTTTATTAGTAGTTGTAGCAGCAAATGTCGAGAAGGCAATTAATAGTATAACTAACATAATTGAATATTGTTTCAAATATATACGAATAATTTTTTAAAATATCTTTACACATTTTCATCTTCCCCCTTACTATTTAATAAAAAGATATCCTCTAATGCAATAGGGAGTTTATCATATTGAAGAAGATCTTTATCTTGAATAATGTCATGAGTAGCATCATAACTTCCCCTCATAATAACTACATAAACTCTTCCAATATTACTAATAATTCTTACATCAGGATTGTTACGTAACTCCTCTGGTATTTTCTCTTGGTACACTAATTGATATTTACTATACTCATCCTTATTAACTTCTTCACTAACTCCAACTCCATCATCTAAATAGACAATCTTATCACTTATATTTTCCAGAGCATTTAATTGGTGACTACTAATTAATAACCCAATCCCATCACTTTGAGCATCCAAAATATAATCAACTATCTTTTTAGTATTTATTACATCTATACCGTCTAGTGGTTCATCTAAGAGGATAAACTTAGTTCGGCATGAAATCCCCAAAATCAAACTAAAAATAGCTAATTGTCCTTTTGATAATTCAGATAATCTGCTTGTTTGTGATAATTTAATTTTTTCTAATTCTGTTTTAAAATATTGTTCATCAAAATTTTCATAAGCTAACTTATAAAACTCACAAACCTTTTTAATTTTAGAATTTTTAAAATAATCGAATCTATCCGGTATATAAATCAGTTGTTTTCTTATATTTCTATTATCTACTCCTTCAATTCCTATTTCACCAGAATCTTGACTATATATTCCTGATAGTATCTTTAATAAAGTTGTTTTTCCACTTCCATTTCTTCCAACAAGTGCTACAATTTCTCCTGTACTTACGGAAAAACTAACATTATTTAATACTATCTTTTTGGAAAATTTTTTATTAATTTTTTTCTATCGTAAGTTTCATAATTTTTCTCCTTTATCTTTTCTGAAATGATTTCACATAATTTCTCCATCGATAATCCTAAAAATTTCCATTCCATGATTAATTCTTTTAACTTTCCATCAATCTTATTATTATCCATAATTAATCACCCTTTCGAAATTCTAACTTAATTTTTTCTAATAAATCTTCTTCCGAGATTCCCCTTATTTTTACTTCCCTAACTAAATCCTCAATTATTGAATCTATTAGTTCATAATTTGGAACAATATTATCAAAATTGTTTGTAATAAAAGTACCTCTCCCTACTATCGTTGTAATTATCTTTTCGCTTTCTAACTGTTGAAATGCTTTTTGAATTGTACTAACATTAACACCAAGCATTTTCGAAAATTCTCTTACCGATGGTAATTTATCTCCCTCCTGTAATAAATTTTTGCTTATCATAGACTTAATTTGATCTACTATTTGTTTATAAATCGGTTTCTCTGATAATGAATCAATTTGAAACATGGTGACCTCCTTTCTAAGTGTACCATATACCGCCATACATCTTCTACTTAAAGTGTACCACACATCACCATACATTACAAGTGAAAAATAAGATATAATAATAAATTTCAAAGAAACAATTATTATATCTTACTCTTACTTAGTTTATCATAAAATCATACCAATTTTTTCCGGTAATTCGATTTTTTGTAAATCTATTTAATTAACTTTTTTATTTAATAATGGTTTTAGTACGACTCTAAAAATCGAATCAGCTATTATTATACCAACTGCTAAACCTATTGCACCATAAAAACTATTTAAGAAAATCTTTGCGGAATTTCCATATTCATCTAATAATAACGTTCTGAATGCATCATAAATAGTTACTCCAGGTACTACCGGTACTAGTCCTGGAACGAAATATACAGTTACAGGATTTTTAAATTTAATGGCACAAATTTGACCTATATTAGCTAATAATAACGAGCATACTAAACTCGACATAAATACACTATGTCCATGACTCCACATTTCCCAATATCCACACCATCCTATAGCACCAATTATTCCACCAGTTACCAAAGTTTTTCTTGGAACATCACAAACAATTCCGAAAGATACTGAAGATATAAAGCTAAATATAAAATGATATAGTAGCAACAAGGCATGACTCATTACAGCAAGCATTATACCACACCTCCTAGTAGTCTAACTATATAGTACACAGTAACTATTCCTGCACCTAACGCAAATGCTACACAGAAACTTTCAATAAATCGAATAGAACCAGAAATAAACTGTCTAGCGATAATATCCCTCATAGAGTTCGTTATTGTAATACCTGGTACAAGAGGTACTACTGCACCTATCATAGCAAGTCTTAGTGAATGTCCATTTAACAATGCAAATCCTATATATCCTGCTACACCACCGACAAAAGTACTAATATATTCAGAAATAAAAGGTGCTTTTAAATAGTCGATAACTTTAATATAAACATAAAATGCTACTGCTCCAGCAATTCCTCCTGGTATAACATCCCAAAAGTTACCATCAAAGATCAAGACAATACTACCACTAAGAACCCCTGAACAAAGAACTTTAAACCAATCCTTTATAGGACTCTTTTCTTCTTGAACTCTTTTTAGTGCCTTGTACATATCTGGTAAACTTATTTTTCCTGATGTAAATGCCCTCGACAATGAATTAACTTCTGATATTTTAGTTAAATTATATGTTCTGTCCCCTACTCTTCGGAAATCAGTCCCTAGTTTTTCTATCCTAATAAATATACCTGTAAGAGTAACATGAGTATAATATTCATCAATACGATCATCACCAACACCATGTTTAATAATTCTCTCAAGCGTATCTTCAGTTCTATATACCTCGGCACCATTTTCCATTAATATTTTTCCCGCAAGTAACGCTGTTTTCATCAATAATTTCTCATACATTACTCTTCTCCATTCAAGATTAGATGTAAAATCAAATTAAATAAAACTGTAAATAATTGCACAGTTTTAAAAAATTAGATTCAATTACATATCTAATCATCTTACCTTCCATACATAAATTTTAAAATTATTATATCACAAAACTATCTATAAAAACATAGTTTTCCAATTATACAAATTAAAAAAATCACTACATCTATGAATCTTCATAAAACTATTTTAAAAGATTGTTCCTTTTGCGTATTTTGCTACGTAATGATTTTTACGAATCGAAGATTCTAAAAATAAAATAACTGCCCTCGCAGTGGTTGTCGGCCAATCACTCATTCATTCATTCTTGGGCACTGTGCGTACTTTGTACGTAAGGATCTCGTCTGCCTTAGGCATTAGAAATCTCATTATAATTTACTATATTACTGTCACTTCGCAGTACGACGTTATTCCCTAATTCA
>CAKMQF010000048.1 GCA_927911745.1 uncultured Gemella sp. | reverse complement strand
GATCTCAGTATGGCATCTGCATCCCACCATCTTCGTAAACTAGCTAATGAAAACATCTTGGATACTAGAAGAGAGGGGAAAATTATATATTATTTTATAAAGATGAGGAAATCAGAGAGTTTTTTAATCAACTAGGATAATAACTATTTTTACTACTTTACCATGATTATATATAGAACTTATCTATGAAATTTTCTGATGAAATTTACTCACAAGAAATACCTACTCGTATCATGTTGATACTGTCAATAAATATGTGTAAACACTCAAGTAGAGTTACGGAGTATTAATCAAATAAGCTTTCGAGCGTGTCATAACATTGGCTACCCCCTTTATGGATTCGTTGACTTTGCTTGAAATTATAATCTTCAAACAAAGTAACTAAGTAACGTTCCAGAGACTCCTCGTTAGGAAAAAACTTCTTTTTCGTTTGACGTTTGATTTCTTTATTAAGAGACTCAATGAGGTTTGTCGAATAAATGCTGTGCCAAATCTGATAGTGAAACTGATAATATGCGCTATTATAACCTATTTGTACATTTTTATTTTATCATTTTCAATAGTAAGTCTAGAATCACCAGATTATGCTTTCCATTTGTTTCGACACACTCATGATTCAATATTGCTTAATGTAGGTACAATGGGGCATAAGTCAATGTCAACTACTATGGATACTTACGCAGAGTTAGCACCTCAAAGAAAGCTAGAAGCAGTCAGCATTTATTTAGATTAGATTGCTGAAATAACATTAACTGTCTTTACAGGTATAAAAATATCGCTACATCTATGTATTAATACCAAGATGTAGCGATTTATTTAAAATATTTATATCAGATATTTAAAAAGTTACCAACTAATTACTTTTCCATCTTCTATTTTGATATCAGCATCATAAAGTCTGTTTAGAAGCTCTTCATCAAAGAAGTTCTCAGCTTGATCATTTTTAATTACTTTTCCATCAAGAAGAGCGATAATATTGTCACTATAAGCAAGAGCTTGATTTATATCGTGTAGGACCATGATAATAGTGATTCCCAGAGATTTATTAAGATCTCTAACAAGTTGCATTATAGATTTTTGATATTTTATATCAAGGAAGGTAGTAGGCTCGTCTAGTATAATAATATCAGTACTTTGTGCTAATGCCATTGCGATATAAACACGTTGGAGCTGACCTCCCGATAACTCATCTACACGTTTATCTTTATAAGCCTGTAGATTAGTTTTTTTAAGTGCAAATTCAATCTTTTCAACATCACTAGAAGTAGGCTTGTAAAAGAAAATGTTTTGGTAAGGAAGTCTAGCGAAACTAACCATATCATAGACGGTAATTTCTCGTGGAGTTTCATTCTTTTGATAAACAATTGCAAGAATACTCGCAAGTTCTTTTAATGAATATGAATTTAATTCTTTATCTTCAATTTTTACACTTCCAGCATTATAGTTTAAGTTTTTTGCTAATATTTTTATAAGTGTACTTTTACCACAACCATTTTTACCAAGTAGGGTAGTAATCTTACCCTTTTCAATGCTTACATTTAGACCTTCAAAAAGAGCATTTTTATTATCATACTTAAACGTCAGGTTATTAATTTCTATTATATTTTCCATTAACTTACTCCTTTCTTAACTAAAATAATAAATGCAGGTCCACCTATAATCATCATTATTAAATCAGCGGGTATTTCGATTGGTGCGAAAATAACACGACCGATTGTATCGAATAATAGTAGAATAAATGCTCCTAGTAGAGCACTAAATGGAATGGTGTAAATATGATTTCGCCCAATTATAATCTTAGCTATATGAGGTGTAATAAGAGCTAAGAACACCATAACACCAGCAATGGCTGTAGAAACAGAAGCAAGGGCTACTGCAACAAATGAGATTAACAGACGAATCATATTAATATTGATTCCAAGCGAACTAATAATATTATCATCTAAAGCGAAGATATTACATAGTTTAGCTAAGAAGAAACTAATAACTAGTAGTATAGGAATCCAGCTTAGTAATAATGCAACATCGTCCCAGTTTTTAGTTCCTAAACCAACAGTTTTGAATGTAGATGATGTAGTAGAGTTAGCTGCATTCAAGTACTGCATAGAACTCAGTATTCCTGTAAAGAAATAACTTATTGCAATACCGATTAAAATAATTTTAACATTGTTTTTTGTTCTACCTGCTAGGTAATAAATGATTAAGAAACCAAGGACACCACCTATGATAGAAAATACAGACTTAAAATATCATAAAATTGTGGAAATATCCTAATCCTAGGTATAAAAAATAGGTTGGCTCCACTAGAAACACCAATAATACTAGGATCGACAAGCGGGTTCTTTAATACTGTTTGTAATAATAAACCACTAACTCCAAGAGCAGCACCAACCAAAATAGTGATGATAATCCTTGGGAAACGAACGTCTATAATTGCATTTACATTAGCATATTCACCGGTGAAGATACCAACAGCTAATTGCCCGACGCTAGCTTTTATACTACCACTGTTTGCTGCAAAAAATATTGTACTTAATAAGAGTAAAATAAGAACAGAAAAAAGTGATTGCTTTTTTGTTTTTAAACATTAAGAACCTCCTTATATAGTTTATATGTTTAGTATATCATATGTTGTTTTTAATTTGAATTATATAAAAAGGGAGTGACTCAAAAATCGTGATTTCGTTAGAAATCGATTTTGTCGAGATCACCCCGCACAGTTTATTAGATATCTAAAAAGCTTTCATTAAAGCGAATTTAGATATCTAATAAACCACTGCGTCTATTAGTCCTTATAAGAACCATGTTAAATTTTAGGACTTTTGGATCAGCCCCTTTTAAGTATTAGTTACTATAGAAAATA
Source organism: uncultured Gemella sp. (assembly GCA_927911745.1). Lineage (GTDB taxonomy): Bacteria > Bacillota > Bacilli > Staphylococcales > Gemellaceae > Gemella. The sequence continues at coordinate 5,402 of CAKMQF010000048.1, read as the reverse complement.
CTGTATAGACTTTCTAATCCTTTTTGGTAATCGTATGTAGCTGTCATACCAAACATTGAGCTATCTAAATCGACAACTTTATTATTTTTTACCGCATCAAAGTGAGACCAACTCTTATTGTTTTCAAATTCTTTTTTAAACATTTCATTTACATTATCAGGCATAGCATGAGCAGTACGTAAAATAAAGTCCGGTTTATCATTTAAAGCAGTTTCTATGTTTAGATTTTTAAACTCTTCAGTACCTTTAATGATATTTTCACCACCGGCTAATTTCACAAGGTTACCAACATAAGATTTCTCTGTAGCAGCCAAGTAACTTCCAGGTAAGCCCATAAGAACAAGAACTTTTGGTTTCTTCTTATTTGCGATTTTTTCATTGAATTTAGCGAAGAACTCATCGTGTTCTTTCTTTAATTCTTTGAATTTTTCAGTTTTACCAAATTCCTTTGCAAGATCTTCTGTAATAGCGTATAATCCGTTAACACTTCGAATATCTACAAATTTATAAGGAATTTTATTTTTCTCGAATCCTTCTTTTATCCAGTCTTGCAAACTATCTGGAGCATATACAATAGAAGGATTAATCGACTTGATAACTTCCATATTTGGATTCATAGGAAGTCCGATTTGAACAGTGTTGTCATATCTTTTAGGCATACGACCTAATTTCGTAGTAGGCACCCCTGCTAATTTAATATCAAGAACATTAGCTACTTGAGCTAAAGCTACAGAGTCCATTATGACACGTTTACCATTTTCCTCTTCAGATTTTTTATCTTTATTTACACCTGTTAAGTCAATAGTCTCATTAAAAGCTTTATCAGCTAGATTAGGATCAGTTCCAGTAGTGTTACCAGCTTTATTTTGTGATGAACAAGCAGTAAGAACTAGAATACTGGCTAATAGTAGTGTAAATAGTAGGGATAGTTTTCTTTTCATGAATTATCTCCTAATTATTTTTTCTTTTTTTAAGAGCAAAGAAAGCTCCGGCAGCTATTAACAAGAACTCCGATACCTCCGCCAACATAGTAAGGTACGTAGTTTGTTTCTTTAATAACTTCCATATCTAAACCATCATTTCCATTTTTAATAGTATCAGTATTAACTTCTACAAAGTAACGAACAGGACGGTTCATAGGTTCTACATACATTTGTACCATAGCTAAGAAGTTTTCATTTGGTACCTCGAATCGATAGTCAACATAGCTATCTTTATATTGTTCAATGTTAACTTTTGTTTCAGTAGCAGCAACTTGTTTGAATTCTCCATCTTTTTGAAGAACTTTAATGAAAGGACCTTGTTCTTTACTACGTTGAACCCAGTTCATTAGGTGAACACGTACAGTTGCATATAGTTTACCGTCTTTTGTACGTTGAAGCATAGCTTTAGACCAACGTTTTTCACCATTAGATTTTTGATTTTTAAGAGCTTCATTTAGATCTCCACCTGCATTAATAGGTGAGATTACTCCTTGTACCATACCTTCACCGATAGCAGTGTTTTTAGTTCCACCATCAGCAGTAACACCAGTAAGAGGGTTCAAGTATGAACCCGTGATGTCAAGATTATAAAGACCTGGATTTTTTGTTTTTTGATCATCTTTGAAGTAATCTTCTAATTTCTTAGCAACAAATCCTTCAGGTGCTTTATTCTCATCTTTTTTATCTTTGTTTTCTTCTTCTTTTTTCTTATCTTCAGCTTTTTTCTCTTTTTCTTTGTCTTTAGATGAATCTTCAGAACCAGATACTAGATTAGCTGCAGACCAGTTAAATTTAATAATAGCATTTTGAGATGCATCACCACCCATAATTTTGTTCATGGCATCAACCGCAACTCTAACACCAACTTTATCAGGTTTAGCTTCACCGAAATTAAAGCTTAATGTACCAGGATATGTACTAGTACCACCATCTAAGTTTGTATCATTATAAGTGCTTGTTACTGAAGCAGCAGTAAGATTTCCTGAGAAAATAGGAGATGAATAAATGCTAAGTGATAATAAGTGACCATGCATATTACTAAAATCCATTGGAGTAAATTGTACAGAAATAGTAGAAGTATTATTATCATGAACATTTACAGTAGCATGTGTAGCTAATGCATTGTTCCCCATAGAAAGACGACCACTATTTTCAGAGTGCCAAAGTTCTACAGGAACACTGTATACCTTATCAGCTGCGTGTACATTTTTAACGAAAGGTACATTACTAGATGTAACGATAAACGTTAATGTAGCAATAACTATCGTTAACAGTTTTAAAACTCGTTTCATTATAAAAACTCACTTTCTTATATGTTATTCAATTTTTTAATAAGAAAGACGGGAAAAATTCCCGCCTTTCAGAGTAGATAATATTATAATTATTTAGCGAGATATTATCTTACTATTTTATTTTTCTTTTCTTCTACCTACCATGAAGGCACTCATTAGAGTAAGAACTCCTGCAAGAATAGATGATGAAGTTTCCAAACCAGTATTAGATAGTCTTCCGTTGTTTAGACGTCCACCTTTTGGAGTTAAAGCACCAGCGCCATTATCAGCACCACTAGCTCCAGGTTGACCACCATCAATAACTGCAGTACCTTGTCTTTCTGTTGCATTAGACCAGTTCAGGCTTAGGATTGCATCTTTTTTACCAGCACCTGGCATAATACTTTCCATTGTTGGAACGAATACTGAAACAGGGATATTAGTTAATTTTTCAGGCGATGTAAAGTGGATTTCCACTTGGTTCATAGCGCCACCTGTTCTATTAACAGGGTATTCAGTTCCATTAACCCAGAAACGAGTAATACCGTCTGTAAGAGTTCCTACTTTAATATCGTGGAAACGTACTTTGTAGTGATAAGTATCTCCATGTTTAAATACAGTGATTCCATCTAATGCGGCATTTCCCATAGAGGCACGGCCTGATTCATATGCATTTAATAGAGAAGCAGTTACGTTGTCGAAGTAAGTAACTGGTACTTCTACGCCTTGCCCTTGAGTAGCAGTAGGAAGAGGTGTAGTTGTTGTAATAGGTGAAGTAGGTTGTTGTCCCCCTTGTTTTCCATCAGGTTTAGATGGTTTAGGAGTATAACCACTGCTACCTGGTTTTCCACCAGCTATTGGTTGCCCTTGTTGTTCAGTTATACTAGACCAGTCAAATGATAAAGTAGCATTTTGTGTACCACCACCAGGCATAATTTCTTCCATAACTTGTACGAATACAGAAACAGGAACTGATGAAAGTTTTTGAGTAGATGTGAAGTGAACTTCTACTTGATTATTTGCTCCTCCAGTTGGATTAACAGGATATTCAGTACCGTTAACCCAGAATTTAGAAATTCCACCAGTAAATCCTTGAGTTGAAAGGTCGTGAAATCTTACGATGTAGTGATATGTATTTCCTTCTTTATATACAGTTACATTACTATGTTCTAGAGCCGCATCTCCCATAGATTTTTGACCAGGACGATAAGCATTTAGTAATGTAGCTTTTACTCCATTATAGTAAGTTGCAGTTGCAGAAGGAGTAGGTTTTGGAGTAGGTGTAGTCACTACAGGTTTTGGTTGTTCCTTAGGTTTAGGAGTTTCTACAGGCTTAGCTGGTTCTGTAGGTTTAGGAGTTTCTACAGGTTTAGCTGGTTTTGTAGTTCCTGGATCAGCTGGTTTATTCGAAGGCTGAGTATCTTTTGGTGTTTCAGGTTTTGCTGTAGGTTCTGTCACAGCAGGTTTAGCTGGAGTTTCAGCTGCAGTCTTAGGAGTCACTACAGGGTTATCAACAGGTTTAGGAGTAAGTTTTTCTTCAACACCAGTTAAATCTAGACTAAGAATTGTATCTTTTTTACCTTGACCAGCATTTCCAGATAGCATTCCGATTTCTTCCATTACTTTAACAAAGACAGTAGCATTTATTTGTGGTTTTAGTTCTGATAAAGTAAATTCAGCTAATTTAGGATTTTTAATGTTAGGATCTTCTGTGTATTCTATTGCTTGTAATGGTGTTTCTTTACCTTCTATCCAAAGTTTAGATACTCCATCAGTTAACTTTCCTACTTCGATATCTTTTAATATTAACTTATATTTATAACCATTGGATGCTTTTTGAACGGTTAATTTAACTATAGAAGCAGAAGCCATTGATGTTTTTCCGGCTTCATATGCGTTTAAAGCTGTTGTTGGCACTTCCACTTCTGGATTTTGAGTATCAGCAGCTAATAAAACTTTGTTGTTTTGTGTAGTTGCTGAATAATCTACCACAGCAAGGGTTGAGATGATAGTTGCTGCAGATAGAACTTTTAATAATTTATTTGCTTTCATCTTATCTTGAATTCTCCTTATATTTCTTTATACATGACTTTATACAAAGGGATAATTTATCCCTTTGTATAAGAGTTTTTTATATTATTTGTTATTTTTTCTGCGTAGTACTAGAGCAGATAATAATACTAGTGCACCTAAACCAACAGTTGCTGTTGAATTTAATCCAGTATTAGCTAACGCTTTAAGTCCTTTAGCTACAGTTTGTGATGTTTTTTGAACAGAAGTTTTTTCAGCCTCAGCTTTTTTATCTTCTTTGCTTTCATTTTGTCCAAAGATATCTTGTGCTGATGGTTGTGCTTGTTCTTTTGCTTTTTCCTCTTTGTTTAAATCATTGATATTTAATTCTGGTAATTCAGGTTGAACAAGAGCTTCACCTTTTTCTGCTTTTGGTTTTTCGCTTAATGCTGGAGCTTCAGGTTGAACTGGAGTTACTTCACTATTTGGTTTAGTTTGAGTACTTGGTTTATCTGATGGTTTGTTTTCAGAAGGTACAGGTGTTACAGGAACAGGTGTATTCTGATTAGAAGCCACAGTTTTTGATACAATTGTGTATAAACTGAAGTGGTTAGTGAAGAATGTAAGTTTTCCATCTTTATAAACACTTGGAACTTTTTCTAATTTATTACCATTTACATAGTAAACTTCTAATTTTTCATTCTCATTAGCTACAACGGCTACTGTAACTGCACGAGTTTCTCCTTGTTTATTAATTGTAGTTCCTTTAGAATCTGTGAAGTGTAAGTCAATTGTTTTAACAACACTTAGGTTTTCATCAGCTTTTTTAACAAGTTCTTCAACTTTTGCAACAGTTTCTTTATCAGCTTTTTCAACTGAGAAGTTAGATGCTTTTACAGTAGAGTTATCGAATGAAACTTTGATTTCTTCTGATGAACCATTTTCTACAACTTTAGCAACTAATGTATCTTTAAGAGATGCAGAATTAACTATTTCTTTAAGTTTTGATGCTTCTTCTTTGTTTACATCTTTATCAGTAGCGATATTAGCTAAGGCTACTTTTTTAAGTTCTTCTAATTTTGCTTTTTCTTTTTCAGCTTGGGCTTTAGCAGCAACTTCTTTTTCTAATCTTTCTTTT
>CAKMQF010000047.1 GCA_927911745.1 uncultured Gemella sp. | reverse complement strand
CAATATGTTTTAAGCATATCTGTAAAGTCTTTTTCTTTTATATTATTTTCCTAACTCTGTTAAATCATATGGTGTTTGTTGATAAACTTGGTTTAACCAGTTGTGATAGAATAAGTAAGCCACTCCACGCCATCTATTTTTAGGTGCTTTTGTATCATCATTTCCTGGGTAATAGTTTACAGGAACCTCGATTGGAAGATTACTATTCTTATCGCGTACATATTCATTATGAAGTGTATCTGCATCATATTCTATATGCCCTGTTACAAAAATCTTTCTAAGATCTTTAGTCGCAGCGATTAATGTCCCAACCTCTTCTGATCTTGCTAATACATCAAGTTCAGAAATAGTAGGTAGTTTCTCTTCTTCAATTTTAGTGTGTCTAGAATGAGGGGCTAAGAAAGTATCTGTAAATCCTCGTGTTAGTGTATGATTTTCTATAAGAACATCATGTTCAAAAACTCCAAATATCTTATCATCTACTTGTTCTTTTTTGACACCAAAGTGATAGTATAAACTAGCTTGAGCTGCCCAACAAATATTTAATGTTGAAAAAACATGAGTCTTACTCCATTCAAAAATGCTATTCAGTTCTCCCCAGTAATTTACATCTTCAAATTCTAATTGTTCAACAGGGGCTCCTGTAATAATAAGTCCATCATAATATTTATCTTTCACTTCATCAAATGTTTTATAGAATTTCTCTAAGTATGACTGTGCTGTGTTTTTTTGCGATATGACTTGTCGTATGAAGAAATTCTACCGTAATTTGAAGCGGAGAGTTTCCTAAAAGTCTTAGTAATTGACGCTCAGTTTCTTCTTTTTTAGGCATCAGATTCAAAATTAAAATTTTCAATGGTCGTATATCTTGATTTTTAGCTCTATTCTCTTCTATTACGACTACTCCTTCTTCTAATAATTTGTTCTTTACTGGTAATTCATTTTGAATACATATTGGCATTGTATTGTCTCCTTAACTGTTCTTTATCTTAAATAAAAAAACTCGCCACTATTACAAATTAATGTAATAGGGACGAGTTTATCGTGTTACCACCCATATTTATGGATATAAATATCCACCTTAATCGGTACGTGTTCATACCGCTGTGCTATATCGCGCACTAACGTAATTACCTATTAGATAATTATTACTCCGAGACCATTTTCAATTACATCTCTTCTTACTTTCTCACACCCACCGAAAGCTCTCTGTTTTGAATTAATTATAATCTACTTATCTCTTCAATGTTTTACATATTAATTTACTTAATATTATAAAGAATTTAACACTATTTGTCAATAGAAAGCGTCTCAAAAAATATAAATCTCTTTGAGAAAAAATACTAAACTTATTTATTAAACTCTACAAGTTCGAATTTATTACCATCGTATTCAAGGACGCTAACTGAAGTATTTACTATAACTCCACGTCCTACTTCTTTAATACCTTTTTGAGTTAAGAAAGAACGGATTAAACCACCGTGACATACTGCTAATATAGTCTTATCTGGGTGTTCTTTATGCTTTTCTTTAAAGAATGCTTCTACCCTATCAGCAGCATCAGAATCTTGTTCCATTCCTCTCGTTTCTCCAGCCTTAAGACCGGCACCATACTCGGCAAAAGAGACTCCTTCATACTCACCATACGATTTTTCTATTAATCTTTTATCTTTAATTACTGATAATTTCTTATTATCTTCACTGTTTGAATTATCTAGCATATATCTTGCTGTATCGTATGCCCTACCTAAAACACTACTATAAGCTATATCAATATCATAACCTTCAATTTTCTTACCTGCTGCAATTCCTTGACGAATCCCCTCTTCGTTTAGAGGAATATCAGTATGCCCTTGAACCATTTTATTTTTATTATAATCTGTTTCTCCGTGTCGTGCTAAAATTATACGCATAATCTCATCTCCTTATTAAAAAATTAGGGAGCGACCAATTAAATCAATTTTTATAAAACTATGATTTCTTAGCCGTTCCCTTAATAATTTTAAATATTAAATTTCTCTAATACGAACTCATGTCCATCATAATGTACCACATTTAATGCAGTATTATTAATTAGCATATTAGACTCAGGATATAATCCTAAAGTTCTTAGAAATACACGAATTAATGCACCATGACAAACTACTAAAATTGTATCATCTTTATGATCTAAGTATTTTTCAGTAAAAAATGAACTAGCTCTCTCATAAACGTCTTCATCTTTTTCAACTGACTCTAAACCTTGATTATTTTCAAGCGCAGTAAAATACTCCTCAAATGTACTACCTTCAAAATCTCCAAAGAATTTTTCGATTAAACGCTCATCGGTAGTTATCTCTTTAGAAATATTTTGACTATTATTAGAATTATCAAGCATAAGTCTTGCTGTTTCTACCGCTCTTTTCAAAGGACTACTAAATGCATAATCAATATTATGATCAGTTAACTTTTCTCCCGCTGAAGTCGCTTGATTTCTACCAGTTTCATTTAATTCAATGTCACTATGACCTTGGATTAATCTGTTTTTATTATAGTTTGTTTCACCATGTCTAACTAATAAAATTTTCATATCACTTACCTATTCAAAAATGAAATCCTCATCTTCGATTGATTCAACATTCATACTAACCACATATCCATCACCTTTAACACTAAAGAAGTCATGGTTCTTAGTATTTGTATTCATCGCATTTTCAATAATTGGGTTGATTTCTTTATCTTCGAAGTATCCAGGGTATCCTAGGTTAGCTAATGCACGGTTAGCATTATATTCTACATAATCTTTTACTTCTTCATATAAACCAATTTCATCATATATGTCTTTAGTGTATTTCAACTCATTTTCGTATAAATCTAATAGTAGTTTATACATTTCTTTTCAGCACGCTCTTGCTCTTCTTGAGTAAGAGTTCTAAAGATTTCTTGAGCATCGAATCCTGTAAAGCTTCCGTGGATAGTTTCATCTAATAAGATTTTACGAATAATTTCTCCAGAAGTAGTTACTTTACCTTGTCCTGCTAAATATAATGGATAGAAGAATCCACTGTAGAAAATATAACTCTCTAAGAATACAGACGCTACACGAGCCATGTATAAGTCATATGTTGGCACTTCCGGCTTAAATAATCTCATATAATAGTCTTCGATTAATTTTGCTTTAAATTGAAGTTCTGGATTACTTGGAACCCACTCATCTAATAAGTAGTCTGTTTCTTGTGAAGGAATTAATGATGTAAAGATCGTAGAATAACTTTTCGCGTGAATTTGCTCCATCATTCCCATAAAACTATAAACAGCTTGTTTTCTCATATCCTCAGTATGTAAAGATACAAGTGGCATACCCTTATCACCTTGTTGAGTATCAAGACCAGTTAAACCAGCTAATACTTTTTTATAAGCTTCACGTTCTTTATCATTTAAATCTTCATTCCAACTTTTAATATCTTTTGACACTTTAAACTCAGTATCAACCCAAAATTGTGCAATATTTTGACGCCAATACATGAAAGTTAAGTCATCTTGTTTATTCCAGTTTTACTGCTTTCATAATTAGTAATTTTTCCTCTCTTTTCTATATAGAACAAGAAGTACATTCTTCTACTGAAAGTAGTTTGTTTCTTGTGTAATATAGTGATTTCAATCCTTTGTGATGCGCGTAAATATAATATCTTGCAAGTTCTCTTGTTGTAATATCAGAATTTACGAATAAAATCACAGAAATACCTTGGTCTACGTGTTCTTGAATAACTGACATTAAGTCAATAAGTTTCATTTGGTCCATAGTAAATGCTGATTTATAGAACCATTGAGTCTTTGGACTTAAGTATGGCATAGGGTAGAATGTTTCAGCATTACCATAACTTCTACGTTCAATTTTATCAACAATTGGTAATACACTTGATGTTGAGTTTTGAACATATGAGATACTTTGAGTTGGTGCAATAGCCATTCTATATGCATGATATAGACCATTTTCTTTTACTCTATTTTTCAGACTTCTCCAGTCTTCTTTTGTTGGAATATAAATTCCTTCAAATAGTGCTTTCACTTTTTCAGTTACAGGTAAGTAGTCATTTTCAATATATTTTGTGAAGTAACTTCCATTATAGTAATCTGATTTTTCAAAGTCTTTAAATGTTTCATTACGTTTTTTAGCAATTTGCATTGAACGTTCTAATGTATAGTAGTTCATCATCATGAAGAAGACATTAGCAAAATCTTTCGCTTCTTCACTTTCATAAGCTATCAAGTTTTTCGCTAAATATCCATTAAGGTTCATAGCTCCTAATCCAACAGAGTGGAATTCATCATTAGCTTTTACTACACCTGGCGCATTCTTGATTTTTGTAGAATTACTTACAAATGTTAATGCATCCATACCTGAGTAAATAGATTCTTTAATTTTTTTGCTTTCCATCACATTAACAATATTTAATGACGCTAAGTTACAAGAAATATCACGTTTAATGATATCTCCTTCACCGTAATCTTTTATTACTGAAGTTTCTTGTAATTGGAAAATCTCAGTACATAGGTTACTCATCTTAACTTGTCCAATTTCACGAAGTGCGTGATTTTTGTTCGCATTATCTTTGAACATTAAGTATGGGTATCCTGATTGTAATTGAGTTTGTGCTATTAAGTTAAGCATATCACGAGCATCAAATTTACGCTTCATAATATTTTCATTCGCTACAAATTTATCATAGTATTCAGCAATATCGATATCATCTAACACTAAACCATATTCTTCATAAATTGAATGAGGTCCAAACATATAGAAATCTTTATTCTCACGAGCTAAATCAAAGAATAATGATGGTACGATAATACCTGTAGAAATCGTTGGAAGACGTAATTCTTCATCGGCATTAACTTTCTTAGTATCTAAGAATTCTAATACATCATAGTGGAAGATATTTAAGTACACAGCACCTGCTCCTGGACGTTGTCCAAGTTGATCTGCATATGCAAAACCTTGTTCTAAAGATTTAGCTACAGGAATAACACCTTTAGCTACCCCTTTAATACCTTTAATACTTTCACCACGTGCACGTAGTTTTGATAAGTTAATCGCAACTCCCCCACCAATTTTTGAAAGTTGTTTAGCAGTTGAATCGATGTAGTTAATAGAGTTAAGTGAATCACCTACTTCTAATAAGAAACATGATACTAACTCACCACGACGACTTCTTCCTGAGTTTAGAAATGTTGGTGTTGCTGGTTGTAATCTTTGTTCAAGCATTGAAATCATAAGCTCTTTAGCTAAAGCAACATCACCATCAGCTAAGTACATAGCTACTATAAATACGTGTTGGTTAAAGTTTTCTAAATATTGTTTTTTATCGTTTGTTTTTAATGCATAATCCTTATAGAACTTACTTGCTGCCATATAACTCTTAAATTCAAACTTGAAGTTCGCAGCTAATTCTAAACATTCTAAAATTTCATCTTCAATATATTTATCAAAAATATTATAGTAGAAATTCTCTTCTACTAAATATCTAAGTCTTTTAATTTCTGAACTGAATTTCTTTGTACGAAAGTCTACTTCACGAAGAAATTCTTCAATAGCTTCCACGTCTTTTTCTAATTTGAAAAATCCATTATCGCCTCTTTTTGTTACTTCATTATTTAGTTCAATATGGTTAAATTTCTCCATTCTCTACACTCTCCAAATATATTTTTTTAAATTCACTTATATCTTTTTTATTACCATGTAATTCAATTTTCATTAGTAACGGAATGTTATATTCACTGCTAATAATTTCAGCAGCATTGGCAAATCGTTCACCCCAATTTTTATTTCCACTACCAACAACACCTTTTAAATGGTTATGGTTCTCTTCTAAAAAACTAGAGACTGCAACCGGTACTTCTCCAAAGCCAAATGTTGGTGTTATAAGGATATAATCGAAATCCACATCAAAATCAATATCCTGTAAATAAATTACATCTTCTTTGGGAATCTCACACATGTCTACAAATCTTTTACAATTTCCAGTCAATGAATAAACAATAATCTTCATTATTTCCTCACACTCCCACAAAAATATTTCCGAGGATTATTTCCCGGAAATTTATTACATATAAATATTATACACTCTATTTTTCATTTTTTCAACGATTATTTTCGCTCTGAAAATCCATAAAAATATTTTTGAAAATTTCTATACTTATTTAATATTTTTGAAGTTTATTTATTAACTTTTAGATAAAATTATAGTGAAAAATATTATAGTAAAAAAAATTACTTAAGAATTTTTTACTTGAAATTTTGCAAAAAAGAACTCAGAACAAATAATATTGTTCAAAGTTCTCTTCTATAAATATTTTAATTTATTCTATTAGATTTTCTTCTAGCAAATTCTGAGAAATGAAATTTATCGACTCTATGACGACTTTCTGTATAATGAAGAAAATCAGTTCCTTCCGTATATACATCACTTCTTAGTACTGCAATATGTTTATGACCATTTAAGTCAATATATGTAGAATCCTCTTCACTAATAGGCTCGATTTTAAAATCTTTATTTCCATATGAAATTTTTTATACCTAAATCATTTTCCAGATATTCATACAGTGATTCCTCAACTCGAGCTGTTGGTAATTCTCCAATTGCACTCTTTCTAATATAATCTTTATCTAATATTACTGCTTCACCATCAACAATTCTTTGGCGAACTAAGTAAATTAATTTTTCTCCACGTTTCACAAGACCAAGGCGTACTAGAAAATCTGGAGCCTCAACTTCTTCATTTACTATTACCTTAGTAGTTGCTTCAACGTCTTGAAATTGTCGACGTTCTTTAAAACTTAAAAGCCCTGTTACTGGTAGTCTATATCTATGAACATCAAGAACAATAGATCCTTTACCTTGAATTTTATGGATATAACCATTTTCTAATAATAATAACAAAGCTTTTCTTATAGTTTCCCTAGAAACATCATATTCTCTTGCGAGTTCATTTTCACTTGGCAAAAGCGAATTAGACCTATATTGCCTATTTTCTATTTTTTCTCTTAACTCTAAATAGATCTTAAAAAACTTATTCATGATTTCCCCCAATATAAATAACTATATACATATATTTTAACATAATTCACCTAAATATTAAATATTTTTTACTCAAAAACTTTTATAAATCCACCTATTTTTGTTAATTCCTGTAAATATGTAAACCAAATTTAAAACAAACCTCTTATCTTCTCTAATATTAATGTGCTATAATATTTAATGGAGGTAATTATATGAAAAAATTTATACGACAAACACTAATTATTATACAAAATTTTTCACTATTTATTAGTGCAATACTAGGTATAATATTTTACAATTGTTTTAACCTGGACTTTTATAAAAATTTTCTATTCAAAAGGAAATTTAGCACCTAATATCAATACATCAAGTGATGAATTAATAAATAATACATCGAATCTTTTAGATTATCTAAATAGTAAAGCTGAGCTGAATACATCATGGTTTACAGAAAAAGATATTCTACACATGAAAGATGTTAGAACACTTTATAATGTAAGTTTTTATACTATGATATTTTTTATAGCTGTATTTATTATTTCTACTATTTTAATAATATTTTTATACAAAAATCATACAATGTTCTACATTACTAGAACATTCAATAAAACATTATTAGCATTCATTATATTAATAATAGTTTTAGCGGGTATAATTTCATACAATTTCAATTCATTTTGGATTAAATTCCATCAATTACTATTTTCTAATGACCTATGGTTATTAAGTCCTGATGAATCTAACCTTATAAAAATGGTTCCCGAAGAATTTTTTATCAGTTTAATTACAACGATAATTTTACACATATTATTACTATTTATCGCACTTTTTGTTTTAAACAACATATTAAAAAAAAAGATTTAGAAATATTTAATCTCTTAGTGCATATTTAAAATGTTATTTATAAGAAATATATGATATAATAAATTTTAGTTTCAAATAAATAAAATACGAAAGGATAAATTATGGCTCAAAATGATAAAAATGTTGTTACTGAAGATAAAGTAACATTTAGATTATGTGATGACTGTCTTGGTGTTAATCTTAAAACTTTAATTCCTAAATTAAAAAAGAAAGCACCAAATGCTGAATTCATCATAGGATGTCAATCTTATTGTGGACCTGGAAGAACACAAACTTTCACACTTGTTAATAGTAGAATTTGTATTGCTGATACTGAAGTCGAACTAATGCCTTTAGTTGATGAAAAACTTAGAGATCGTATGAGTGCAGAAGATGAAGAAAAATACAGAAAACGTCTGGAACGTCGTCTTGAGCGTACTTTTTACTTTATTATCCCTGAGAATGCTACTATTAAAGTAGGAGAAGATATTGATCTAGGTAAAGATGGAATAATTGCTCGTAAAGCTGGGCAATCTTATCTTGACGATCTTATTATCGAAGGAGAGGTAGACAATACTAAACCTGGTACATATGAATTAGTTTATAAAGTAACAATAGATGATAAAGAACACAAGAGAAAACGTCTTATCACTGTGGTTGATGAAAACGTATAATCAACATTCATAAAAATAAAAAAATTAAACCTATAGGAAAATACAAAGTTGTATAGTCTTATAGGTTTTTCTTTACTTTATTTTTAAAAATTAATACTGTTTTTATGAAAATAGCGTTTACTTTTTTTGTAAATATGGTATAATATAAGTATAGAAATAGAAGTCGGAGGTTCTGATCATGGAAAATAAATATACAAAAAATTTTAGTCGCAGTAGATGGTTCTAAACAAGCTGAGTGGGCATTCACAAATGCTGTAGCTATAGCATTAAGAAATGAGGATGCAGAGTTATATATCGCTTCTGTAATTGATGCGACAATCGCAACTTCTGGTTTATCAGATCCATATATTTTCAACTCATTCTACAAACGTACTAAAGAATTAGTTGATAGTTATGCGGACGCTGCTAAAGAAGCTGGACTAACAAAAGTATTCGGTATTGTTGAACAAGGTATTCCAAAAATTGTTCTTAGTGAAGACATCGTTGATGAAAAAGGTATTGACCTTGTAGTTTGTGGTTCTTCAGGTTTAACTGGATTCAAACGTATGCTTATGGGATCAGTTTCTGAAGGTATTGTTAGATACGCTAAATCTGACGTAATCGTAATCAAACAAAGTTCTATCCCTAAAGATTTTGAAGCAGAAATTGCTAAAAAATTCCAAGAAGAACAAGAAAAATAAGTATCTCTAATATATTTAGATTAATGTTTGTTAATTTAAATTCATTTAAAATTTTTCCTTTTTTAAAAGAAGTGACTCATGTTTATCATGAATCACTTCTTTCTTTTAATTCCTTATAAAATTCACAAACAAAAAAGAGAATGAATCAAAAATCACGATTTCTAAGAAACCGATTTTTTGAATCACTCTCATTATTTTTAATATATCTTTTTCACTGTTAAACTATCATAATTCAATGCAGCAAGTTGAACAGAATTCGGTCCAAAATACTTAGTATAATCATGAAGCTGTTGTTTATCATCATAAATATAAACTCTATCACTTATTTGTTCTTCTTCACCTATTTCTACAACTAAGTGACTCATCATAGTCGAATAAATACTTCTATCTTTTCCATTAATTATACAAGTTTTTCCTTTTAATCTATCTCTCAGTATTCCATCACCATAGCCAATATTAACAATTCCTACTTTTTTATCAACATCAGCTATATAAGAATTAGAATACCCTATGCAATCACCTTTATTTAATTTTACTATATTAATTATTTCACCATAAACAGTAATTGGATTCTTAATAACTAGATTTTCTAAAGCCACTGGGTTTACATTCACATCATAAGGCATAGCTCCATAAAGAATAATTCCTAATCTCTGATGTGTTGTTTTTTCATAGACACCGTCACGTAAAAATGAGGCGCTATTTTGCAGATGAACTACTTCGAAATCATAATTTTCTAGAGCTTTATCAAGAACATTTAACACCAATTCTTTTTCTTTCTCATAAAAACCATCAAACTCATCTGCAAATGAAAAATGAGACCAAAATCCTTTCAATTTCAAATCATTTTTTTTACAGAAAGCTATAATTTCAAGTACTTCTTCCAGATTTTTCGCTCCAGCACGTCTCATACTACCAGCGAATTCCAACTGCAATGTTAAATCTTTCAGTTTTTCAATATTTTCTTTTAAATATTCAAAACTCGCTATATTTATCTCGATATTATATTCTCTTGCTAATGCAAAGTCATAAGTAGGATTTAAAAGAAAAACATTAGCATTCTCACCAAGTGTTTCCCTTATTACCTTGCACTCTTCTTCTTTTGTCGAAGCAAAATAATTAATTCCTACTTCAGAGTATAATTTTACACACTCTCTTAAATCTAAATTATACGCATTATTTTTAACTACAGCTATTATATCCTGTGCCTGTTCTTTTTAAATTAATAGCGTTTTGTCTTTATATTATTATAATTTAACTCAATTGTTGCCATAAAGATCCTTTCTTAATTAAACGAAGATGCACCAAAGTCCTAAAATTTAACAAAATTCATATGAGAACTCATGGACGCAGTGGCTTATTGATATCTAAATTCGCTTTATAAAAGCTTTTTTAGATATCTAATAAACTGTGCGGGGGTGACTCGACAAAATCGATTTCTTTGAAATCACGATTTTTGAGTCACTCCCGTTTATCTTACTAAAAAAATCAAAAAAATTACTCGTTATAATATTTCAATATTCCAAGGTAATATTGAACCCCTACTTTTAATATTTTTTCATCAAAGTTGAAAGTTGGTGTATGCAATCCTGAAACATAGTTTTTCTCTTCGTTTCTTAAACCTAAAAAGCTATAATTTATAGGAGAAAGTCTACTGAAGAATGAGAAATCTTCCCCATATAGATAAGCTTCCTCTAACTCAATATAGTCGATATTTTCTTTTTCTATAACTCCCCTAATTACTTGATAAGGAACCTCATCATTAATTACCGCTGGATATCCTTCAGCAAAATCAACTCGAATACTTGCACCAGTAAGATGCTCAAGTCCTACTCGCGTATTTTCAATCGCAGCTTTAATTGTCGCTAAATCTTCCATACTGTATGTTCTAATCGTTCCTTCCAGATATGCATTCTCAGCAACGACATTCATTGCATCCCCACCGTACATTTTACCAATATGAATAATGTTAGTGTTACGTGCTTTAGTATGTAACGCATTAAGTTTTAACATCTCTTGGAAAAACATTGTAGCTACATTAAGGGCATCAATTCCAGTATTTTTCAAACCAACATGCGCCGCACGTCCTTTAATATAAATTCTATATTCATTAGCACTGGCCATAATTTCTTTTGGTTTAGAAACAATATGACCTTCAGGATAATCTGGATTCATATGCAGGGCATAACTCGCTAGGATATTATAAGGTGAAAAATCAAAATCATTGATTAATAAATTTCCACCACCAAAAGTTTCTTCAGCAGGTTGGAATACAAAAATACTATTTACCTTCGCAGCATTATTTTTATAATAATCAACCGCTTCTATAACACTTCCTAAAAGCATAGTCGTATGTCCATCATGACCACATGCGTGCATTACACCATCATTTTTCGATTTAAAATCAACATCATTTTCCTCTGTAATTGGCAATGCATCAATATCAGCTCTAAATAATATCGTATCTTTAGTCTCCACACTTGCTTTAAAAATCACTACTAACCCTGTCTCAAGAGTTTCTTGATATTCTATACCATAATCTTTTAAGATACTAACGATAAATTCTTTAGTTTTATACTCTTCCAATGATAACTCTGGATTTTGGTGCAGATGTCTACGCCATGATGTTAAATTCTCTTCAGTAATTACTTTCATCTTCTCTTCCTACTTTATTATAAGTTTCTTAATTCTGCAATAATGTCTACTTTTTCTTCTGCAACTTCACTACGTGTTTTAATTACTCGTGCAGGTACTCCCGCTACAACATCACCACTAGCTACATCTTTTGTTACTACACTTCCAGCTGCAACAACGGCATTGTCTCCGATTTGAACACCTTCTAATACTACAGCATTAGCACCGATAAGAACATTGTTACCTACTCGTACTGGTGTAGCATTGGCTGGTTCAATAACACCTGATAATACAGATCCAGCACCAACATGAGAATTTTCCCCAACTTCAGCACGTCCACCTAAAATAGCATTCATATCAATCATAGTGTTTTTACCAATTTTAGCCCCGATATTAATAACAGCACCCATCATGATAACCGCATTATCTCCGATACTAACATGTTCACGAATTGAACATCCTGGTTCAATACGAGCGTTAAACTGAGTTAAATCAATCATTGGTACACCACTATTACGGCGATCATTTTCTACACGGTGATTTACTACCGCAGATTTGTTAGCTTCGTAAAAATCCACCCAATCAGCGAAATCTGCAAAAATTACTCTTGAATTTCCTTCACCATAAACTTCTAAAGTCTCTGGAAATTCTAATTCAGCGTTAAAATTAACGTAAACTTTTACCGGTGTTTTCTTTTTAGATGTTGCTATAAATTTAATAATCTCTTCTGTTGATTTCATTTCTTTCTCCTATTATCTATACAATTTTTTTCTATTTTATATTTAATTTTTACATATGTCAATCTAACTTTATTATAGTATTTTTAATTTAAGTAGTATACCAACTACTCTACTTATGAATATTTTTATAAACTTCATAAGGAAGACTCAATAAAACATCTAATAGTATAACCTTGAGCCGCTTCTAACTTTATTATTTTATACCTAGTACATCTTTCATAGAATATAATCTAGGTTCTTCTACACTGTTAAGCCACTGTGCCGCTGTAACAGATCCTTTTGCGAACATTTTTTTACTTAGAGCTGTATGTTTAATTTCGATTACCTCATCTTCTCCAGCAAAAATCACTTCATGTTCACCTACTATAGTTCCACCACGTACCGCATGAATTCCGATTTCTTTTTCTTGGCGTTTCATATCTCCGTGACGACCGTAGACTCTATTATAATCTTCTACGTCCTTAACCGCATCTACTAACATTTTTGCGGTTCCACTAGGTGCATCAACTTTTTTATTATGATGTTTTTCAATAACTTCAATATCATATCCTAGTAAAAGTTCACTAGCTTTTTTTACTAATTCTACTAAGACATTTACTCCTAGGCTGTAATTTCCTGCGTAAACTACCCCTACTTGAGTTGCTAATTCATCGATTAATTCTAATTCTTCTGTAGTATGACCAGTTGTCGCAATTACGACTTTCGTTGCTGTACGTTTAGCATACTCCACTAGTTCAGCAGTCCCAGCGTGATGAGAAAAATCAATAATTACATCAGCCACCTTTTCTAAACTTTCATATGAAGTATAAGTTGGAAATTTCTCTTCTAATAATTCACGACCTACACCTGCAACAATTTCTAAATCAGTACTGTCTTGAATATAGTTTTTCAGAACTTGTCCCATAGTTCCATTATAACCGCTTAATAAAACTCTCATTTTTACTCTCCTTGTAATGAATTAAGTCTTGCAATCTCTTGCTCTAATCTTGTCGCTAATGTTGGTGCAACATGAGTCATTGGTAGACGATAGTGACAAGCTGATTTTCCAATTAATTCTACACATTTTTTAACTGGCATTGGATTTGGCTCAGCGAATAACATGTGGATGAAGTCTAAATATTTAAGTTGAAGTCCGAAAGCTTTATCTACTTGTCTTTCTAAAGCATATTTACACATTAAGTGAGTTGCTTTTGGATAAACGTTAGCCAAAACAGAAATTGTTCCTTTACCACCCGCTAAAATAATTGGTACGTTAATATCATCATTTCCTGAGTAAATATCAATTTTATCACCTACTAAGTTTCTAACTGCCAAAGTATGAGCAATGTCACCTACAGCATCTTTATATGCCACGATATTTTTGTGTTGAGATAAGTGTAAAATAGTCTCAGGCGCCATAACTTGTCCAGTTCTTCCTGGTACATTATAAAGTACGATTGGTAAATCAACACTATTAGCAATTGCTTCAAAGTGCTCAATTAAACCTTGTTGGCTAGTTTTGATGTAGTAAGGAGTTACTACTAATAATGCATCTGGTCCTAATTTTTCGATCTCTTGGCTTAATCTAATTGAGTGAGCCGTATCGTTAACCCCACTACCTGCGATAACTGGCACACGTCCAGCTACTCTATCAATTGCAAATTTAATAACCGCTACTTGCTCATCGTCAGGCATTGTTGAACTTTCACCTGTAGTTCCCGCTACGATAATCGCGTCTGTTCCTTCACTAATTTGGAATTCGATTAACTCTCCAAATGTCTCATAATCCACACTTCCATCCTCGAAAAATGGTGTTACTATTGCTACTCCGCTTCCTGTATAAATTGTCATAATCTTGTTCTCCTTGTATCTATGTTATTTTTATATATTTTTAATAATATTTTTTATGTTATTTTTTAAATTAAATATCTTGTCTAATTAAATCTTCTAAAGTCTCACCTTTTACTACTAGGCGACTAGTTCCGTCTTTTACAAATACTACTGGTAATTTCGGTAATCTATTGTAGTTACTACTCATACTATAGTTATATGCTCCTGTTGATGATACTAATAATAAATCACTTTGCTCAGCTTTAGGTAATTTTGCATCCATTACTAACATGTCTCCAGACTCACAGCATTTACCGGCAACTGTATAAGTTGTATCTGCTTCTTCATTCATCTTGTTTGCTAGCATAGCCTCATATTTTGCTTTATATAATGCATAACGAGGATTATCTGCCATACCTCCATCAACAAACACATATTCACGACCTGCAAAAGTTTTCTTAACTCCACCAACACTATATAATGTGCTACCAGCGTTACATGTTAAACTTCTACCAGGTTCAATAACTACCTTAGTTAGATCTAAGCCAAAATTATCACTTTCACGTTCAACCACTTCGATATACTCTCTTAAAAATTCAGCAAGTTCAAAAGGTTTATCTTCTTCAGTATAATAGACTCCGAAACCTCCACCTAGATTAAGAACACTTATAGTTAAACCTAATCTTTCTTGAACTCTTCTCGTAAATTCCATAACCACTTTTACAGCTTCAAAAAATGAATTTTTTTTCAAAAATTTGTGAACCGATGTGTGAATGGAATCCTACGAAGTTAAGATTGCTTTGATTATTAATATCTGCGATTAAATCATAAATTGTTTCATCGTATACTGAGTAACCAAATTTTGAATCGTCTTTTGCTGTTTTGATGTATTCATGAGTATGAGCATCGATACCAGTATTAATTCTTAACAGTACGTCTACAGTATTTCCACTCTCTCTTACGATTTCATTAATCATTTCATATTCATAGTCGTTATCTATAACGATAGTTCCTACTCCAACTTCAAGAGCATATTGTAATTCTTCACGAGTTTTATTATTTCCATGGAAATAAGCTCGTTTCATATCATAACCAGCTTTGTGTGCTGTATGAATCTCACCAAGTGAAACCACATCAACACCTAAGCCCTCTCTACTCGCGATTCTTAACACCTCTAAACAACTAAAAGCTTTCGATGCGTAAAGAACTTCTGTTTTAAATCTTGAACTTTTAAAATTATTAATAAAAGTTCTACATTGGTTCACTAACATATTTTCGTCATAAACATAAAGTGGTGTACCATATTGAGTTTTTAACTCACTTACTCCAACTCCTGAAATATTCAGTTCACCATTTTCTACCGTCATACCATCAAATAATCTCATTACTTTCTCCTTCAAATAAGTTATAAAAAATAGACTACAAGAACAAAAGGTCCTTGTAGTCTAGCTTATAATTCTATCCTATTCCTCTTGCCCTTATTATAAAAAGCTCACCATGAAGAAAATGGGCATTTTCTAATGACAGTGTTATGCCTATTCGACATAACCCCAGTGAATTTAATCACTTCGGCGATGCTACCTTTTAAATTAGTCATCGCGGCCTCTTTTTATAATACTTATCTATTTACGTTGTATAAATAATATCATGGTTTGAAATTATTGTCAATAGTTTTCAGAAAATTTTTATAATATCCTATTTTTGAACCATGTATATACACAATTAATAATAATTGAAATTCCCCTTTAAAACAACTATAATATACACATATTAAAAGAAGATGGCTCAGTACAATACTTCTTATATAAAAAATTAAAGGATTATAAAATATGATTGACTTCACAAAAAATGACGACTTAAATAAAATTATCAGTGACAATGATATAGCGATTATTCAATACGGAACAACCAACATGTATGCCATGTCACTCAATAAAAAACAGAATTACTACGTGGCAAGAAGACCACAAAGACATTGCAGCATACTACATTTCATTAGAAGAAAATATGGAAATTGCTGCTCAACGAAGTATTCTTTCAGCACCAACTGTAGAAGTATATATCGAAGGAAGACTATCTATTCAAAAAAGCGGCTACTTCAGTCTAGATGAAATTCTAGAAAAAGTAAGTGCTGTAAGTGAACGAATTAAATAAAAATTTAAGAGCGATTTAAAATTATTATTTTTGAGTCGTTCTTGTTATTAATTATTCATTTTTTACTAATATATCTACAGGTTCTTCACCTAATAACCGTTTTACATCATTTATATCAACAATTCTAAAATCTTTAATTTTTGATTCCAGTTGTCTTACTGACTTAGTCACCCTCGAAGTATCAACAAGTAAAACTCTCTCAACCCCAGGTAAAGCTTTTTCTGCTCTCTTAAGAAATCTCATAACATGCTCAGGATGTAGATATGTCTGACCTCTATAAGATTTTATCTCAATCACATATTTCATACCATTCTTTTCAAGACATAGATCAAAATCCCTACTTCTATTTTTTGGCTCTGTAACATCGTAACCAACTCTTCTAAATGCATATGCAAGTAATAATTCTTTACCCATTGGTGAAGCTAATTTCTCTAAAGCTGAAAGTAATGGTTTTGGTTTAATCTTAATAATAGCTTTCCTCAACCCCTCAGGATCTTTTGAAGAAAGTTTCAGATTAAATCCAATTATATAATCTTCTACTATAGAAAAATGTCCATGTGCTATAGAGTTTCTAATAGTAGTTAATAAGGTATTTATTTTAGACAAAGTACTATACTTTGCAACTATGATTTTTTGACAATTAGTACAAATTTCCCCCTCAAAAAATTCCCAATCTTCTTTACTTATTACTTCCTTTTGCCCTATCCATCGCACATCGCGACTTTCCTTCATCCCCATTTGCTCCATTATATAGGTAAATGAAAATTCATCATAGATTCTATCAGAGATAAGCTCATTTTTAGTCGCTTGGAATGAATCAATATTCGGAATATACCAAAGTAAATTTTTTATTATCATATCCATCTCTTCTGAAAGCTTAATCGGTCTTGGCCTATGCTCTATCTTATAATCTATTTCTTTTCTTTTTTTACAACATCTTTTAGCCATATCCTTCTCCTAATATGTAATCAATTAATATCAACTTTATTATAACATAATTCATGTACATAAAAAAAGACACGTATAGGTTATATACGTGTAGAATAAAAAAAGAGATATTTATCCATCCTCAAAAAACTTCGGGAAAGATTTTCAATATCTCTTAGTTATTTTCATTATAATATATATTTTATAGTAATCGACTATTTCTGTAAATCATATACATAAATATATTATATCCCCACAAATACTTTAACGATATCTTTCAATTTAGAAAGAACCGATTGCTTCTTAACTTCTCTAGCCCCACCACGTCGACCTACCGGTGGTAATACGTCATCTAATTCAGTACCACCTTGAGAAACATATCCTCTACTAATTGATTTTTCTATGAATTTTTTAGATTTTTCTTTTAGATTTTCTTCAGTGATAAGTTCATTTATTTTTTGTTCTTTCTCAATCTTAGCATATGCATAAAATGCTTCTAATATGTCTTCATTTTTATCGAACTTAGTTAAATCTGTACGGTTTATAAATTCAATAATTAATTCCTCTTTTGCCCTTGTTCCAAGTGAAGAACGAATCAATCTTCTTATTTCTTCTTTTAGTGTTTCATTATTCGTACCTTGTTCTTTAGCTTTTTCAAGTATTAAGGCTAGGATATAATCAAGATTCACCTCTTCAGTTTTTAGAAGATCAATATGGAATTCAACATCTGAGAAGTCAATTTTCTCATCATCTTTTCCACCTTTTCCACGATCACCACCTCCTGAAGGATCCGGTGATATTAACTCTTCTTTTATCTTGATATATGTACTCTTCATATCCTGCTTCAATCTCTCAGTAATTATCTTCTCAAAACTACTGAACTCATCATAGTTCCTCAAGATATTTTCTCTCTTCAAGATTTCACCAAATAACTTAACAAACTCTTTCTTATCTTTTTCTAATTTGATTTCTGTTGGATCTGGGAATTTTTCTATTATTTCTTCACATAATTCCTTATACCCTTTAAATACTACTCCTGTGTCTTCATCCGTGAATCCATTTATGTATTCATCATAACTTCGCTCGATAATTACATTAATACTATTTTCATCACCAAATACTTTAATCGCATCTTTTGTAGCTTTTTCTAAGTTTCTAAAACAAACGATATTACCGAAGGCTTTCATCTTATTTAGAATCCTGTTTGTTCTAGAAAATGCCTGGATAAGTCCATGGTATCTTAAGTTTTTATCAACGAATAATGTATTCATAGTTGGAGCATCGAATCCAGTTAAGAACATACCAACAACGATTAGTAAATCTACTTCTTTATTTCTTACTCTACTTGATAAATCTTTATAATAATTCTCAAATCCATTACCATCTATAGTGAAATTAGTTTGGAAAAATGAATTATAATCATCAACTACATTAGTTAAGAATTGTTTCGCTGTCGTTGACATCGCTGATGATGACATACTCTCTTCTTCAATCTCCCCTGAAGCTCTTTCTTCGTTTGGAGCGTAACTGAATATTGTTGCGACTTTTAGTTTTTTATCTTCAGGCAAGTTTGCCTGTTGTTTTTTAAACTCTTCATAATACATCTTCGCAGCATCTACACTTTGCACCGCAAACATCGCATTAAATCCATTAATACGTTTATCTTTTACCGTATATTGCGTATTACGATAGGTTTTAGAATCAAACTTATCAAGAATGTAATTAGTAATTTCTGAAATACGCTCTGGGTGTAAGAACATTTTATTCTCAAGAACTTTTAGTTTTTCATCATCTGTTTCTTCTTCAGAACTCTTGAACCTCGGATTAATACTGTTGTAGTCAATCTTGAATTTAAGAACCTTACCATCCCTAATCGCATCGGTAATTACATAACTATGTAATTGTGCACCAAATACACTAGCTGTTGTAGTTTCTCCATCTATTGAATTCTCTACAAGAATTGGTGTCCCAGTAAATCCAAATTGATAATAGTGTTTAAATGAACTTTGAATATTCTTTTGAGCTAAACCAAATTGAGATCTATGACATTCATCATAAATGAATACACAATGCTTATTATAAATTTCATGCCCTTTATTACTTTTAACAAACTCATTTAATTTTTGAATTGTTGTAACAACTATTTTATTATCTTGTTTTTCAATACTAATTTTTAATTCTTTAGTATCCTTACTTCCATTTACACTATCTTTTTGGAATTTTTGGTATTCACGCATAGTTTGATAGTCTAAATCTTTTCTATCAACTACGAAGAATACTTTATCAATATAATCTAACTCAGTAGCTAATCTTGCTGACTTGAATGATGTTAAAGTCTTACCAGATCCAGTAGTATGCCAGATAAATCCACCTGCTTCTACACTTCCAGCTTTTTTATTTTCAAAACTAGAATTAATTCTCCATAATAGTCTCTCAGTCGCAGCAATTTGATAAGGACGCATGATTAAAAGGACATTTCTTGAATTAAAAACACAATATTTTGTTAAAATCTCAAGTATAGTTCTCTTCTCAAAGAAAGTCGCTGTAAAGTCTTCTAAATCTGCGATAACCCTATTCTTAGCATCTGCCCATTCACAAGTGAACTCGTAATTACTCTTATCACGTTCTGTCGTATTAGCGAAATACCTAGTATATGTTCCATTAGAAATAACGAAAATTTGCACAAACTTATAAAGCGAATTGTCTAAGTTAAAACTTTCATCTTCATACCTTTGAATCTGATTAAAAGCTTCTCTAATATTAACCCCACGTTTTTTCAATTCAATATGAACAAGAGGCAATCCATTTACTAAAATACTCACATCATATCTATTTTTAGCGACAGTTACTTGATTAACTACTTGTAGGTGGTTGTTATGGATATTTTTCTTATCTATTATTTTAATATTTCTTAATCTGCCATCATCAAAGACAAAATCATAAATATGATTTTCTTGAATCTTACGAGTCTTTTCGATAATCCCATCATTAGGAGCATCTAAATACTCTAGTAAAAATCTTTTCCATTCACTATCACTAAATTTCACGTCATTTAACTTTTCAATTTGTACTCGAAGATTACTGTATAAATCATCCATACTTCTAACATCAAGTCTTTCATATCCTTGAGAAACTAAATTATTAATCATATTTTCTTCGAGTTGTGATTCAGTTTGATATTCTTCTACTCTGCGCTCAGGCTTTTCAAACCTCGCTAAAACTATTCCACCTTGCATCTCCGCGATAGGTGAAGTCTTATATTTAAACGTTTCTTCTGACATACTCTCACTCCTTTTCCTTTTTTTTATTTATATTCCAAATTTTCCACAATAATTCATTACCTTGGAAAGTTTAACAAACACTCTCTCCAATATTCATATTGCTTCTGGCGTTGTTCTATTTCTTTTGGTAATCCCTCTTTAATATCATTTACTAAAGTATAAAACTTGTCAAGAATTGATACAACATGTTGTTGAACGTACAGAGGAGGAATAGGAAAATGATACTCCATTATTTTCTTTTTATCTCCTCGTGGCATCTTAGCTCCTTTTGAATATTTTATATTATATTCAAAAAATCTTTCATCAGCTAGAGCATGATATAAATACCTTGAATCAACTAATTTTTTTATCTTTTACACTAATAGCTAAAACATCTCCATTAGTACCACCTGTTCTATCTGAATACCAAATCTTCCTCAAATATGGTCGAATATTTCCTATTAATATATCATCCTTTTCATATTTTATTGAAGTTCCTGTTTCTGGAACATAAGTAGAATCTTCCCTTCCATATTTGTCTTTCAATAAATTATCAACTCCTACATAATTAAAAGTATCTAATTCTTCTGCTGATATTCTACTTGAAGAATATTCAGCAATATCTCTTAATCGATATTCAATAACCTTATCCTCTAAAATTATTCCTACATATTTAGCAGCTTCTTGTAAATATTATAGTAAGTATTAGATATTATGAACGTTCGTTCGTTCGTTCGTTCTACTATATTCTACGTCAAATGTCAAGAGTTTTTCTCGATAATATTCATATTGTTTCTGACGTTGTTCTATTTCTACAGGTATCAATCCTTTTGTATCTGCAAGCAGTACTTGGAACTTATCCAAGATCCTCACTATTTTATTTTGAAGTGAAAGGGGTGGAAGAGGTACCTTCAATTTATTTAAAGTTGACTGTGTTAAACTTGGTCTTGTCGAATTATCACTTAATTTATTTAAATCATAGTGCTCTATAAAATAATAAAAATACTTAGGTATCAATTTACTTTCATCAATTTCAGTATGAAAAATCGTATCAACATTCCAAAATGGCTTATCTAAATAAAATACATTATCTATTGATCCTTTTCTCGGAATTAAAACAGTCGGTTTATCATAAGAGTACTTATCGACAAATACCCCCATTTCTCCTCCACTACCGTAAACAGGGATATCCCCTTGATCTAACTTTTTCCAATCTTTACCATTTTTTATAGTAACAACTTCTTCTAATTGAACTATATTTAATCTTCTATCTTCTTCCATTTCCTTAGTCGCTTTTATCAAATATTCTTCACTTAATAACTTATCTCTGTAATAAGTATATTGTTTAGTACGTGACTGAAGTTCTGACTGAAGTTCCGTAACATAACTTGTGAATTTATCAAGTATTTCTACCATTTTTTCTTGAGTTTCTAATGATGGAATAGGGATTAATAACTCTTTTAAGTCTGTTTTATTAAATTTCCCTTGACCTACTTTACTTGTAATTTTTTCTAATGATTTTTGAAAGAAATATTCATGAAATAGATAATATAAATATTTATTACTTTGTGTTTTACTTCTAAGATAAATTGCATTAGGTCCCAAAACATTATTATCGCTAGGAAGCTTTTCAGGATAAATGTAATATACCTCGCCACAATTACCGATATTAGGTAATATTATACACTCTTTATCTAAATTTACTCTATATAGGAATCGAAATGCATTTTCATCTACATAAACAAAATCATCAACTTTTTTAAAATCTGATTTTATATCCTTTGTACGTATTAACTGAGCATAACCTTCTTTTTGTAAATATTTTACATTTTCAGCTATTGTTTTAAATGATCCTGCAGCAACATAATCTGTGACAATTTCTACTACTTCCCCTAACTTCTTCCACTCCACTTTTTCATTCTTAAGTAATTCTAATATGTTCGTCATCTATTTTCCTCCTTTCTTTGCTATTTTTTCTATATTTTTAATTTCTTCTAAATAATCTTGTTCTACTTGAGTTAAAGTGTGTTCTGAATACTTTTTATATTCTTCTTCCACTTTTTCTTCCATTTGTATTCGTGATATTTTCCCAGCATTTTCTAATATATCTTCACCTGTTGCTCGTAGAATATTATCGACATGTTTTATCCAATCTACCATTGTCATAGCTACAGCACGTTCTGCTTGTCTTTCTGCAAAGTCTAAATACCCAGATACAAGTTGATTTAAACTACGTAATTCTTTTTCATTTAAATAGTTTTTAGCTGTTTTAGCTTCTGTTAATGTTGGTAATTCTCCTTTAAAGGTAGTTAGTCCCATAAATTCTTTATCACCATCTACTCTATCAAATACCAATTCACTTGCCGTATGATGATGTATTGCGTAATGCATTTTATTTTGAACAGTTGCAAAGAATTTCTTCGCTTCATCACTATTCTTATCATAGTCTATTGATGTTGAGAATAATTCTAACACTTGACGATAGAATACTTTCTCACTAGAACGAATATCACGAATGCGATCTAAAAGTTCTTTAAAGTAGTTTCCACCACCAAAGTTTTTAAGACGATCATCATCCATAGCGAAACCTTTAATTAGATATTCTTTTAAAACTGTAGTTGCATATTTTCTAAATTGTACTCCACGTGGAGAACGCACACGATAACCAACAGCGAGAATCATATCAAGGTTATAAAAAGCAATATTTCTTTCTATTTCCCTTTTCCCTTCTTTTGAACTGTCAACTGATAGTTGACAGTTGAAACTTCACTAAGTTCATCATCTTCAAATATAGCTTTTATATGCTTGCTAATGTTCTGTTTGGTTGTTTGAAAAAGTTCTGCTATTTGTAGTTGATTAAGCCAAATTGTTCCATCTTCTAACTTAAGATTTATTTTTGACTTTCCGTCTTCCGTATTATAAATAATAATGTTATTATTCATCGCTCTCTAGCTCCCTAACTATCTCATCTATAGATGCACGTAATTCATCTATTTTCTCCACAGTTTCAGCAATTTCTTTATTTAATACTTTGATGTCGATTTTTTCTCTAGTGTCTTCTTTTTCTACATATGTTGATACTGATAAATTATAATCATTTTCCTCTATTTCACTACTATCTACATAACGTGAAAAGTGTTCCACATCTGCTCTATTTCTAAACTCTTCAATGATATTATCTATATTTTTTTCTTCTAATATATTATTGTTTGTTTCTTTTTTGAATTCTTTAGATGCATCTATAAATAAAGTTTTGTTCTCAGTTTTATTTTTCGCTAATACTAATACACAAGTAGCAATCGACGTTCCAAAGAATAGATTATCAGGAAGTTGAATAACACAATCTACAAAGTTATTATCTACTAAATATTTTCTAATAGTTTTCTCTGCACCTTTCCTATAAAAAATACCTGGGAAGCAAACTATAGCTGCTCGTCCTTTACTTGATAAATAACTAAGTGAATGCATAATAAACGCATAGTCCGCATATGATTTAGGCGCAAGTTTACCAGCAGGTGCGAAACGTTCATCGTTAATTAATGTTGGATCCGCATCACCTATCCATTTTATAGAATACGGTGGGTTTGATACTATAGCATCGAACGGTCTTTCTTCCCCATGATAAGGATTTAATAGTGTATCTCCTCGTTTAATAGAAAAATCATTGTAGTTCACATTGTGCAAGAACATGTTCATTCGCGCTAAGTTATAGTTAGTCATATTTATTTCTTGACCATAATAACCTTCTTCTATCTCCACACATTCGAACTTTCTCATCTGTAATAATAATGAACCACTTCCACATGTCGGGTCGTATACTTTATTAATCTTATCTTTTCCATCTACTACTATTTTAGCTAACAATCTTGACACTGTTTGAGGAGTGAAAAACTCTCCACCAGATTTACCTGCATTAGATGCATAATTAGAAATTAAATATTCATAGGCATCTCCAAATGCATCAATATGATTGTCTTCAAAATTACCAAAATTAAGTTCACTAATACCTACTAAAATACTAGTTAATTTCATATTTTTTTCGGGTACAGATTCTCCTAAACGATCACTTGTTAAATCAACATCTCTAAATAATCCTTTGAAATCCTCTTCTGAAGCACTTCCAATAGCACTTGCTTCAATTTCTTTGAATATCGTATCTAATTTAGCATTTAAGTTATCTTCTTTAGTTGCAGTTTTTACAATATTTTCAAAAAGTTGGCTCGGCAAAATGAAAAATCCTTTTTCTTTAACAGTTCCAGGTTTAAAATATTTTAACGCCTCGTCATCACTCAACTCAGCATAATTAAAATCCACAGCTCCTGCTTCACGTTCGGCTCTATTAAAATAATCTCTCATGTTTTCTGAGATGAATCTGTAGAATAATATACCTAATATATACTGTTTAAAATCCCAACCATCTACTGCACCTCTTACATCATCAGCAATCGTCCAGATTTTTCTATGTAATTCTGCACGTTGAATTGTTTCATAATTTTCTTTAACACTATTTCCCATTTTCATCTCCTAATTTCTTATATTATCCTTATCATTATAACACATAAAGTGTACATAAAAAAAGACACATAAGGGTACATATGTGTTTAAATCTATAATATCTTCACTTTTAAAAATATTTATAAAAAAAAGAATTACAAGTTTAAAACCCATAATTCCTGATATAGATAGTGTCTATTTGTCACGAAAGATTTAATCTTCAATATATATTCCACAATAAATATTCAACAAAATGATACTCTCTTTTCTACAAAGCTATTCTATTTTCATTATTAACACATTTAGTTCATTATCACCTTGATAATTTTCTATCAGATTAAATCCAAAATCTTGATAGAATTTTAGAATCTTTTCATTATCTTCACATTCTATCCATACATATTTTACATTTACAACCTTAACAATATCCACTAACATTTGATATGCTATTGTCAATAACTTATTTCCTGTTACTTCCTGCTTTATACTATCATCTAAATTATAATTTTTCCCAAGCTGTCCAATTAGATAACTATTAATCTCTATAAAATTTTCTTCTCTTCTTCCATACTTCAATAATTTTTTCTTTTGATTATTCGATAATTTTTCAAAATTCTTTTTGGTCATCTTTAAAGGTCTATTTGCAAAAGAAAAATAACCAACAAGCACTGGTTTTTCTAATTCTACAAATACTAAGTGAGTAGTTGCCCAAGCCATGTTCTCAAAGTTAATCGCTTTATCATGTAAAAAGCATTCCACATCATTTATCTCATTCGTTTCATGATTGGATATGCTTTTAAAAGTATTTAAAATTTCTTTAACATCATCTACTGAATATGTGTTTAGTAAATTTCTTAACGCTACTACTGTAAATTCCATTAAATATCCTTTCTAGTAGCTGGTTTTTTAAAAAGATTAACTATATCTTGATCGTCTTTAACTACTCTTGTTTTAGGAATTTCTTCCATTTTTGGTTTTCTCGTGTTTCCTAAAGCATTCAAAAGACTGTCAGTAGATTTTCTATTGAATTTTAGAGTAGTACTAAAACTTTTGGTTGCCATAAGAAGACACCTCCTCTTTTTATATATAGTATACTTATATACTACCATATATTTTTAATGAAAACAATATATTTCATTAATTACATACTATTATTCTTTCAAATTTATTCACCACCTTATTATCATAAAAAAGCATATAGAATGTTAGACACTCTATATGCTTAAGGATGATTTGCTAAAATTAGTTGTTAGCTTTTAAGAAATCAACAGTTTTTTGGATTACTAACTCACCACGTAAGTCTTCAACACTAATACGTTGTTTGATTCCTTCTTCAGTCATGTTGTACATAGTAGCAAGTTCTTTAACTTCTGCATCGATGTCAGCTTCTGTTACTTCAACTTTTTCTACTTCAGCGATTTCACCTAGTACGAATGAAGTTTTGATTTTGTTTTCAGCGTCTGATTTCATTTCTGCTTTAAGATCAGCTTCACCTTTTCCAGTGAATTGCTCATATAAGTCGAATGATAATCCTTGACGAGATAAGTTTCCAGTGAATTGTTCGAACATAGAGTTAACTTCTTGTTCTACTAATTTTTCCGGTACAGAAACTTTTGCGTTTTCTACAGCTGTAGAAATTACTTTATCAGAGTAAGATTTTTCTGCTAAGTTTTCTTTTTCTAATTTGATTTCTTCTTTTAATTTTTCTTTGTATTCAGCTACAGTTGAAGCTGCTTCTTTAGAAAATTCTTTAACGAATTCATCAGTTAATTCTGGTAAAACTTTTTCTTTTACATCGTGAACTGTAACTTCAAATTTAGCTGCTTTACCTGCAAGGTCAGCTACTTGGTAGTTTTCTGGGAATGTTACGTTAACTTCTGTATCAACTGGAGCAACTTTTCCTTCTAATTGTTCTTCGAATCCAGGGATGAATGAACCTGAACCTAATTCTAATTCGTAACCTTTAGCTTCTCCACCTTCAAAAGCTTCGTCTCCGATAAATCCTTTAAAGTCGATAACTACGATATCACCTTTTTTAGATTCTCCTTCTTTGATTTGCCATTCAGCTTGACGGCTTAATAAACTATCTAATCTTTCTTCTACATCAGCATCTGTAACTTCTACTGATTCTTTTTCTAATCCAAGGTTTTTGTATTCACCTAATTCAACATTTGGTTTAACAGTAACAACTGCTTCGAATTTAACACCTTCTTCTTTGCTGATTTCTTTAACATCGATATCAGGCATAGCTAGTGGTGAAACTTCTAATTCATCAATAGCTTTTGTATAAGCTGCTGGTAATACGAAATCTACTGCATCTTGGAATAGTGCTTCTTCACCGTACATTTTGTTGAATACGGCTCTTGGTAATTTACCTTTTCTGAATCCAGGTGCGTTAACACGTTTAACTGCACGTTTGAATGCTTGATCTAATCCTTTCGCAAATTCTTCTTTTGTTGCTGAAAAAGCGATAACTACTTTTCCATCTTCTTTATTTAAAATTTGTGACATTTATTTTTCCTCCAAAAATACTTTTAAGTATCATCAAAAATGTTAGTATAAAAATACTAAAAACTCTTGATTAATTATATAGTAAATAGCGTAAAAAGTCAATCGTTACATACTCAAATTATTGTTTTTAAGAGTAAGTTAAATAGTCTTAAAAAATTATTTAACCCACTCTCATTTAATAATAAATTTCAAAAAAATTGTAATACTTCTATACTTTTTATCTACCGATTAGTTGTTTACTAAATTCTTTTATTAATTTATCATTTTCTCTGTAATTAGGATAGTATTTTCCTAACAATGTATAAAATCTCGGTGTGTGATTTGTTTCTAACAAGTGAGTAAGTTCGTGAACAATAGTATGTTCCAAACACTCAACTGGATATTTTACAAGTTCGTAGTTTATCCAGATTCTTTTCGCTTCGATATTACATGTTCCCCAACGTGTTTTCATCTTTTTAATTCTAAGCTGTTCAGCATGAACATTCATAAGCTTTTCGTACTTACTAAGAAACTCCAAGCATTTATTATAAACAATCTTTCTAAGTTCCCTTGTTACTATTTGTTCTCTATCTTGGTATTTATCTTTAACGCTTAGAATTAACTTGTCATTAGAAAGAGTTACCTTATTTTTTATCTCCCAGTCTAACTTCTAAAGTTAATTCTTTCCCGAAAACATAATGTTTTTCACCTGTTACATAGTTTTTAAAAGTATGACCATTCTTCAAGATATTTGTTCTTCTAAGTTTTATCTCATCTATATTTTCTTGAACAAGTTTTTTTATGATATAGTTAGGTGTTCTTGGAGGGGCACTCACTACTACATCAGCATTTTTTTCAACTTTTAAATAGATGTTTTTCATTTTTCTTCTGTATTTAATAGTGACGATTAAATCAACTACAGTTATTACTCTTTGCATACTACCCCTCCTCTATATTTTATTATTTTAACTCACAACCTACTAATGCAGTACCAACTCTTATATGAGTCGCACCCTCTTCAATTGCAATTTTATAGTCGTTACTCATACCCATAGATAAAAACTCACATGGTGCATATGGTAAATTCAACCCTTTTACTTCATCACGTAACTGTCTTAATTTTCTAAAGCAATTACGTAGTATTTCTTCATCTTCAACAAAAGGCGCCATAGTCATAAGTCCGACAACTTTTATTTTTGAATATTGTTCCAATGATTTAATAAAGTCAATGGCTTCTTCTGAAGTTAAACCATGTTTACTCTCCTCTCCAGAAACATTCACCTGTACAAAACATTTAATTTCTTTTTCTGCACGTTTTTCGATTTCTTTAGCTAAGCTATCTCTATCCAATGCGTGGAAGTAATCAACCTCATTAATTACATCACGTACTTTTCGTGTTTGTAAACTTCCAATTAGATGCCAAGTCTTATCAGAATATTTACCCTTTCTTTCAACATAGTTTTGTGGACGATTCTCAGCAAAATCTGCAATTCCAGCTTCTATCGCCTCTTCAACTCTAGTATCAGTAACATATTTAGTTACAGCTATTAATTTCACTTCATCAGCATTTCTTCCTACTTGTTTACAAGTTTCCGATATTTCTCTTGTTATTGTCTCAAAATTTTCTCTAACGTTCATTTTCTCTCCTACTTATTTTCTTTAAACTCTTTCTAATTTTATTATAACATGATGCTTATTATTTTGTTATTAATTAAATAAAAAAGACACCTATTAAATAGATGTCATACCAAGTAGTCGGACGGAGTCGCACCGCCATCTCCCTTCTTAATTAAGAAAGGTGTCATCCTTTTTGAACTACTGCCCTACTTGTTACTTCATTATATCAAATTTTTTTCTTTTTTTAAATTATTTTTATAGCATTCTATATTTTTTCAATTAAAATATGGAAAGTAACAAGAAAACTTTATTACTTTCCATTATTTTTATTATTTTCCAGGTACAAGTTCCAATACTCTATCCTTAGGAATATTTCCTATAGATTCACTCGTATATTCTCCTTTTACCCATTTTTCTATTTGATCATCATAATTATCACTTAAGAAGTGTCCACTTTGACCAGGTCCAACAATATGATGTCCTGTTTTAGTCTCAAAGTCATAAACAAATCTCCATGATGCACCATGATTAACTAAGCCCTCATCGTTTTGTCTAGCTGCTTGAACTGTAACTTTAGAACCTGAAATAGGATATTCTTTCGGATTTAAGAAATATGCTAACAATGCAGATGATTTAGATAATGGATGTCTGAATCCTAATGTATGAGCTGTGCCCCACTTCCATTTAGATACGTCATTCCCATATTTACCTTCTAATTCAGTTATAGTTTCATTTAAACTGTTTGTTAATACTTCTTGTAGTCCATTTTTCTCCTCAATAAGATTTACTTTTTTACCATTTAAACTATCTCTAAGTATCTTATCTACATAACTTTCTTTATGAGGCATAAATTTGTAAACATCTGCATTCATCTTATCTTTTAGTATATAAGATTGGATTTTTTTCATCCATAAGTCAAAAATTAACGGAGCTGCTTCATCTTTATCATCTAGATTATTCCACGATTTTAGTTTATCAACTACTTCTTTTTTAGAAATTTTATCTACGCTTATATTTTTCAAAAAGTTTGGTAAAAATTCTTGTGCATATAGATTTTTTGTATCCATTTGAAGTTTCTTCATATCATCAACTGTTAAATTATTTTTCTTTGATAATACTTCATCTATACGAGCTTTTCTATATGGCTGTGCCCAAACGTTTGATGTGTGATAATCAGTTTTCACAGTTTCAGTATTAGCTGTCGCAAT
This sequence comes from uncultured Gemella sp., assembly GCA_927911745.1. Taxonomy (GTDB): domain Bacteria; phylum Bacillota; class Bacilli; order Staphylococcales; family Gemellaceae; genus Gemella. The sequence continues at coordinate 8,066 of CAKMQF010000047.1, read as the reverse complement.
AAAACCTTCTTCTGGATTAACAAGTTTTGGTAATTTATCATATGAAACATAACCACTCCATCCATAATCACTACTATAACCTGGTACAGGAAGATTCCCATCTCCCTTTTTCCTAATAGGTACATTACCATTTGATTTATAAGCTATATTTCCTTCATTATCGGCAAAAACAAAGTTTTGAGCTGGTGCTTTGAATTTTTCCAATGATTTCTCAAATTCTTGCCAATTTTTCGCTTTATCTATATTTAAAATAGCTTCTAGTTCTTGCGTCGATTCAAGTGCTGTCCACTGCATTGAAAAACTCGTATCTTTATTTCCTAATGGTTTCAGCAGTTGATCAATTATTGGTCCATGCTTCGTATTAACAACCTCAAAATCGACAGCGTCTTTTCCTTTTACTTTTATTGAATACTTATCAACTTTAGCATCATAATATTCATTATCGTATTTGAATTTATATGGATTATTCTCTTGTCGTTTTTCAATATAAAGGTCTTGAACATCTGGTCCAAAATTCGTAACTCCCCATGCTATGTGTTCATTATGACCAAGAATTATACCTGGTACTCCTGGGAAAATGACACCTGAAACTTTATTATTTGGCGTTGAAAGCGACATCTGATACCAAACTGATGGAGTACCTAGCCCTAAATGAGGATCATCTGCCAATAACGGCTTACCAGATTTAGTCTTCTTACCAGAAACAACCCAGTCATTACTACCATTTTCCATCGGTGGTCGCTCAGTCTTAGCTGTATTCTTATCTATACTAACATCTATACCTTGATTCACTTTTATAATTTCTTCATTATCTTTATTTTTTGAAAAACTATCAGGAAGTAACTGTTTTAGATTTTCTTCACCTAAATTGTTTAAAATCCAATTATTAAATCCTAAGTGATCCCAGTGCCCACCTAAATCATATGCCATGTATTTTCCGACTGTTAAAGAATCAATAGGAGTCCAATTTTCAGGAGAATATCCTAATAAAGAAAACTCATAAGGTAATTTATTATCTCTTTTTGCTTCTTCAATAAATGAATTTACTCCTTGAGCATAATTTTTCTAATATTTTTTTTAGCTTCTTCTGAATAATCCTTGTAAGATTCTTCTGCTGCTTTCCTTAAAGAAAAAACTAGAAATTTCTTATCATTTTCTAACGCTGCTTCACCAACTACTTCAGAAAGTCTACCACTCGCTTGTCTTCTCGCTAAATCCATCTGAAATAATCTATCTTGAGCATGAATATAACCCTGAGCTTTATATAAATCACTATCATTTTCGGCTTCAATCGTTGGAATTCCATTTTTATCTCGCGATATTTTTACGCTATTGTCTAAAATCTTTAATTCTGTCTTCCCTTCTACTGTTGGTAAAGATTTATGAACAAAATAATATCCATAACCTCCTACCAATAATAACAAGGTTACTAACACTATTGCTAATCGTTTCAAAATCTTAATAACTTTATTTTTCATAAGTCCTCCTAAAAAATAAATTATACTAAGAATTATATTAGTTTTATCTATTTTTTGCAAACTGATAATTCCTAAAAAAACTCTAAATAAGCATAGTATTTTTTTCACTTTTATTTAATATTTATTATTTGATAGATACTGTCTATCTCTAAAGAATACTAACAGTATAGATTGAATATATTTTACTTTACTATTCTCCTAATAATAACTTACCTTATCAGATTTCTTTATATTTTTTAATATTTTACTATCATATTACTTCAACATACTTATATTTTTATAAAAATTTCACAAAAAAAATTTCCGAAGAAACTGAATTCCTCGGAAATTATGCTTCACGCTTATATTTTTCTGAATTTCTTATTAATATTATTCTTATTCCTAAGAAAAAGTATATTAAACAACTAATAAATAGTATACCTAAACTAAAGATTAATAGTAATATACTGTACACTAGAAAAAGAAATGCCACTATATTGTGATTTATTCCCTTTTTAAAAATCACAAAAAGCATTAGTAAAAATAACACTACTAAAAGTGTAAAGTATAACCATGCAAGTTGTCCCATAATTTGAAAGATAAAATGCATATCTTTTGTAGAGACATTAGCACTATCTTGAGTAAGGCGCGTTTGTTCACGAATCTGATCAACAATTTTAGTTCTTAAATACTCATTTCCTACATACTCTCGAAACAGATTGATCATACTTCCAACAAACCCGATGTATACTACATAAACTACACTAGAGATAAGTAATAATATTTTCTCTAATTTGTCAAAATGCATTAATTTCCACCTTTATCCTTACACTTAGCGCAAGTACCATAAAATGATAGAGAGTTGTCCTGAACTTCAAATGAGTATTCTTTTCTCATATATTCAATAAGTTTGTTAAATATAGGATTTGATACTTTCTCTATATTATTACAGTTAGTACAAATTAAATGATGGTGTAGTTCATCATCAACAGATTGTCTTAAATGATATTTTGAAACACCATTGCTGAAAGATATTTTTTCTAAGATTTTTAATTCATAGAAAATATCTAAAGTTCTATAAACTGTAGCAATACCAATATCTGGTGTTTTCTCTTTTAAAATAAAGTATAATTCTTCAGCACTAAGGTGCTGTTCATCATTTTCTACTAAAATCTCAACAATTTTTTCCCTTTGAGGTGTTAGTTTATATGGTGATTGTTGAATTATTTTAATTATCTCATCATAAATAGTCATATATTATTTTGTGCCTTTCCTATTTTTTAAGTAAGATAATGCAAGCATAGTCTTACTATCAGTTATAACATTATCATCTAAAAGTTTGAATGCTTCTTCAATTTTGTATTTTCGTAAATTAATGAATTCATCGTCATCTGGATTCTGTTCTCCAGCATACTCTAAATTATCAACATAATATATAGTGATCAATTCTGAACTATAACCAAGAGCTACATGCACATCACATAGCATTTCTAGTTTCTCTTCTTCAACCACATATCCTGTTTCTTCTTGTAGTTCACGAATAGCGGCTAATTTCTTATTATCTTCTCCAGGCTCTAATTTACCTGCGGGAATTTCTAAAGTTACAGCTTCGATAGCTTTTCTATATTGCTCAACAAGAATTACCTCATCCTCTTTAGTAAGTGCTAATATCGCCACTGCTCCTCTATGATTTATCAGTTCACGTGTTGAAGTTTCTCCATTTGGTAAAGTTACAGTATGTACTTCTAAATCAAGAACTTTACCTTCGAATATTTTCTCTACTTCAATAGTTTTTTCTTCTAAATCTATTTTCATAATTTCCTCCATCTCTTTACAAAGTATATTCTTCTAGATCATGTGCAATCTTCACACTACATTTATCGCATAGCGACTCTACAGCATCTTTTTCGATATTTCTATCATATCTTGCACTAATATGTGTTAAAAATAAATTTTCAACCTTACTATTTTCTATCATCTTCTCAACATCTAAAATACTCAATGATAATTTTTTCTCGCATGGTGCGCATCTTCTTTTAATAAGTAGGTGCACTCTGTAATAATGATATTACTATTTTTAACAAATTCATCCAATCCTTCAAAGTATCTTGTATCTGGTATAATCGAGATTTCTTTTCCAGGTTTATCTTCAGATAAAAATTCACTTGAATTATACACCTTTCCATTAAATTCGAAAGTATCTGATTCCTTTATTTCTCTATAAAACGGCCCTGGCATAATTCCTAACTCTCTTAACTCATCTGCATCTAAGCTCCCTTTTTGTTTTTTAAATATAATTTTATATCCAAAACATTCAACATTATGAGCTAATGGATAGCTAAAAACAGTAACAGTTTTATTATCTATTATACACTGTTCACTAGAAATTTCAATATATTCCACGCTATAAGAAAGTGAACAATGTGTGAACATCATGTTCTTTTCGATAAAATCTTTAATCCCTACTGGACCATAAATTGTAACCTTTGAAGCATTCATATCTAAAAGAAAACTTCTAGAAGATAAAAAACCAATTAACCCCAATACATGATCAGCATGAAGATGGCTAATAAAAATTTTAGTTATTTTGGTTGGTTTAATATTTGTTTTCAAAATCTGATGCTGAGTCGCCTCTCCACAATCAAACATCCAACACTCTTTTAGTTCTTGCATAAAGTTAAATACAAAACTCTGTGTATTTCTAAATTTTGCTGGAAGCCCAGCTCCTGTTCCTAAAAATTGTACTTCCATCGTATTCCTCTACTTTAAAATTAATAATGGTGGCCTAAAAAGATATTCCATTTAAGCCACCTTATGTAAGTTATAGTTTTACTACAAAAATCTGTGCATCTTGTAAGCAAGTTATTACATGCTCTACCCCTGCTGGAATTTCTAATAGTTCAAATTCATTTACAGTCTCAACCTCTTCTTCAAAAGAAACTGTAATCTTTCCGCTAATATTCAATAATAAAATATTTTTATCATTGCTATATGATTCTGTTTGATTCCCTACTTTTAGATTCATATGTACTACTTGATATTTATCATTTTCTAATACAATACCACCTAATAGTGCATTTTTATCTAATTTCACTTTTTTCATAACCTTATCTTCCTTTACGTTTATATAACCCGTCTTCTTCAATCATAATAAGTTTATTCTTGAATAATCTTCCAACAGCACGTTTGAAACTTCCCTTACTCATTCCAAACACTGCTTTAATTTCTTCTGGATCTGATTTATCTGTAAATTCACAATATCCATTATTTTCAATGTAATCCATGATAGCCTGACCATCACTATCCATTCTTTCGTGAGCACGCGGTAAGAATGAACCATTAATTTCTCCGTTATCTTTAACACCAATAACGCGCAAAGTAACTTTTTCTCCTAAACGTGGCTCTTTTTCACGTTCACTTTCATGAACAAACACTTTATAACCATCTTTTGTTAACAAGAATGTTCCAACTCGCATTAAACGGTATGGATAAGCTTCAATATCTTTATTTTTCATATTCTTAGTTGCTTTAGAATATAATGATGCTACGATAGTCTCTGTCGCCAAACGCGCAAATAATTGTCCACTAAAATCACGACGTAATGTAATAAATAGTTCATCACCTTCTTTAGGCCAAACACTTCGTAATTTCGGCAAATCTTCACCTAAAAGTGGAATTTCACGAGAAAATCCAATATCAAGACCTACTCGATCTTCCTCTACTTTTACTACTTTACTAAACGAATAATCTCCAACCGTAACTTCTGGAATATTTGGTGTTGCGAATAATTTCCCACTACGTGAAGGGTATACGAACATTGAATACTCTTCTCCGATTTCGTAATCATCTAAGCTTTCTACGTCAGATTCGTTACAGCTAATTTCTTCTTCATTCGGTCCTTTAAAAACTAATGATGAACTTTTCTTCTCTACTAACTCTAAAAAATGGATTTCTCCAGTAATAAATTTTATATCTTCTCTTTCCATCAAGTACCTCTTTCTTTTATTTATTGTATAACTTTTTACAGAATTGTCACTAAATTTCATCCCATAAAAAAAGGTTGATACCTAATATCAACCTTTAAATTAATCGGAAAAAGTAGTATCAGGGCGTACTTACTTAACCATATTTTTTATTTGTTTTAATTGATTTACTCTTATTTCCTTTGGAAGGAATCTTCTTATTTCATCTTCATTATACCCAACTTGTAATCTCTTATCATCGACAATGATAGGTCTTCTAAGCATTCCTGGATTATCTTGAATAACTTTATATAATTCTTGAATTGACATACTTTCAATATCCAAATTCAATTTTTGGAAAGTTTTTGATCTGAATGAGATTATATCTTCTGTACCGTGCTCCGTGATAGACAAAATGTCTTTAATCTCATTTGTTGTCAGAGCTTCTGAAAAAATATTTCTTTCCACAAAGTCTATTCCATTTTCAATAAGCCAAGCTTTCGCTTTTCTACAAGAAGTACAACTTGGCGATGTAAACAACGTAACTACCACCAGCACTCACACTCCTTTATAAAAATAACATTAATATTTTTATAATTCTATATACTTCTATAATTATACTACATATATTATAGTTTTACAATATACTATTGAAAAAATATTTTAATTTGTCAACTAAAAACACTTATTTTACATTGTTTTACAGTTGACTATCCTTGTAGACACAGCCTTTATGTTCTACCCTTACATTTTTTACTTTGTAAGATAAATTAAATTATATAATAATACACTCCAATACTACTTTACATAGTCTTACTATCTTATTATAAACTTTGTAATTAAAATTTAAATTAAATATTATCTATAAATTTTCAAGTTTTTAAAACATAGCTAAATTGACAATGCCTTTTATGTATGATATCATATAAATATGCCAGCATGGCGGAATTGGCAGACGCACTGGACTCAAAATCCAGCGATGGCAACATCGTGCCGGTTCGACCCCGGCTGCTGGTATAATGATTAAGACAAGGTTTTTAAGCCTTGTCTTTTTTGTTTTTTAAAAATATAATTTTCTAAAAATTACTAATAATATTTATCTTAAGTTATCTCAATGGACAACAACCTAAATAATATGTGGATAACGAATACTAACTCAACAACTGAATTAATAAATAATCCCATAATAATCCAGTTTGGACAATATGCTGGTAAAATCGCGATAGCTCCCACAAAAAGTAAATTAAATATAAAAATTCTGTAACAAATCGAAATTAATCTATGCCAAAGTGATTCATAACCTTTAGATTTTTGATCGTATAACTCTTTCCTTAATGTAGAAGAAAAAATTATTGCAATTGCTGACAATATAAAACCAATAATAACAGTTAATATTGTAATTATGAATTCATTTTTGCAAAAAAAATACTTTTTAAACAATAAGATGAAACCAGACATATGATTATTGTACTCCAAAATATTCTTCTATCTTTTTTACTTAGTTTTAACATCAGTAAGCTCCTTAATCTTTCTTTGAAGATTTATTTTAACATCCTCTGCATAAAATTTACCTGAATATTTTTCTGCCTCAACAGTTATTTTTTTTATAAAAGTTTGTTGATTATATACATGTTCAAATCCACTCTCATCACTACCACGTATTAACAAACCACTAATTGCATAATCTTTCTCCTCCTTCATTAATTTATTTAAAAGATTAATAGGATTGAATCTATGTGAATTAGCCTTTATATCCAATGTTAAATCAGTAATTTCATTAGTTCCAACTAAATCAATCAATGCCTTTCTTTTCTCTGAGTCTTCCGAGAAAAGATTATTTTTTGAGGTGAATTTAATTTCTTCTACATTTCTAAGCAATTTAAGGAATGTTTCTTTTTCTTCATAGATTCCTTTAATCATAAAGTTTCCACTTGTAATTTTTCGTATAATATCTTCGAAAGTTCTTTTGTTCCTTACATCTGACAAATATAATAAATTCGAATTAAAATCATAATATGCAAATATTTGTTTTAACAATTCAATTTCAGTTTCTTTTTTAGGGTTTTTTCTTTTCTTTTTAGATTTTTTATCAATAACGTATTCATCTCTAGGTTCTAAACTTCCTGATTCTATCACAAAAAAAAATATAATTATCATCGCTAAATATTGATACATGATTAATCCCCTTTATTGAATCTAAATTCTCATCAAATTCCTTAGGGAAATCTTCCCTAACAGGGTTTTTCCATCGTATTCCATTGCTATTTTCTTTAAATAATTGCCAAATTGAAAAAGTTATTGTAGACATACTTATACTCCTTTATTTTTTATTATATTATACCATTTCTATAACAGTAAATCATTCAATTCAATAAAAATACAATAGTTTAATATAAATTTTCCCATATATTATCTTCACTTACTTTATATATATAATTTTTCATAGTAAATTTATAATCTCACATACTGCTATTTTGCTTTACAAGATACTCAGTTTATGGTAGTATTATGTATAACAAGATAGCGGAAATTTTTAACTTTTAGACTAATAACTAACAACTAAGAAAGGAGGTTTCAAAATGGAAATTAACACTTCCCAAATACTAAAAGGTACATTAGAAGCCTGTATTTTACAGCTAATAAAAAA
>CAKMQF010000046.1 GCA_927911745.1 uncultured Gemella sp. | reverse complement strand
ATGCAAACTTGAAATATAAGTATGGAAATTAGAAAATTTTGGGCAGAAGGATACTATGTAAGTACTGTAGGTTTGAATGAAGTACAATAAGAAAATATATCAGAGAACAAGAAAACGCATGACATTTCAATAGACAAATTGACAACAAAAGAATATACAAATCCATTTGGAAATAAGAAAAAATAGATAAACCCGTTTAACGGGTAGCGGGCGTTAATATACTTAGGGGTAAATACAATATGGTATTTACATAACCACTTTGTATGCGATAAACTATTATGTTTATTTGCCATAATTAAAAATCATCCTTTCTTTATTTTAGAGCTTGAACTACTCTTATTTTATCAAGAAAGGATGATTTTTCAATTGTTTAACTTTTATCTCGCACCCGCATAGCGGGTGGTTTTTTGTTTCGGAGACTTCGCCTCCTCAACTGGCTAAAGCCTTTAATAAAAAAGCCGTTGACTCCTGCATCCTTGCAGTCGTCAACAGCTTTAAATCTATAATTGTAGTTTATTTTATTCTTCAGAATCTTTCCATACAAATAGCGCACCAACACTATTAATGATATAGAAGATATATTTACCAACGTTAGCGAAGTTTCCTTGAACTACTGCTTTTGTAAGTTGAACAATATTATATAGTAACCAGAATGGCCATTGTGTAGTTAGCTTAAATGTATTTAATCCATTACCCATTAATGAGAATGCAAATGCAATTGTAGTTATATATGCAAGAGTACTCATCTTACCATGATATCCAATGTAGTTTGTAGCATATGAGAATACAAATGAAAGAATCACAATTGCTGTTAAAACTGTATATAATTTTGCTTTTGACATTGTATTAGGTTTATCTGTAGATTTATTCCACACATAGATCGCACCCAAATAGATTAAAAATGTTACAGGGTATGTAATAATCGCAGCTTTGTTACCTAGGATATAATCAATAACTCCCGATAATACAGCATTAATAATACCTAAGTAGTTACCAAGTTTACTTAATTTTCCTGTAAATCTTGTAGATAGCATTGAGATACCAACGTTAATTACAGAAATAAGTCCAAATGGCACAAGTGCAGTCCATGGACCCCAATCAACGAATTTATCTAATCTCGTCGCTAAGTAACCTGATGCGATAGCAATACTAATTACTAAAACAACCCCTAGTAAATCAAACCATTTTGATGTTGCGAATATTTTTAATTTTTGTTTCATAAAGCCTTTTATTCCTTTTTAAATGTATCACATTAAGTTAATGTAACCTTAATTTTTTAGGTTCTTAGTAGCTTTTTTATAACGCTTACTAAAAATCTACTTTCATTATACACCAAACATTTTCCACTTTCAATCAATTAATTTCCAATTTTCCACTTTACTATTATATAACATAAATATATTTTTATAAACTAAACACTGAAACATCTTTTATTTTAATTTTTATCTGATACATAAAAAGAAAATAATATTATTTAATTTCCTCAAAACAATTTTATTCACTTTGTAAAACTTTTCTTTTTATATCAATTTGTTTCTTATCACTTTACTTTCTAACTGATAATGATTATAATTTATAGTAGATAAAACATGAAAGTGAGTATATTTATTAATGAAGAAAAATAAATTATTTATGGCCCTAATGGCTGGTACTATCGTTATTAGCGGATGTGCTGCTAAAACTGATAAAAAAAGAAGAAAACAAAACTGCTCAAGTTGATACATCTAAAGATACAAAAGAACAACTTAAACAAGCTACTGACCTTTATAAAAAATTCGTAGAAAACCAAGTAGATACTCTACTTAAAGATACTGAAAAATTCGCTGAAACTATTAAAGCTGGAAATCTTGAAGAAGCTAAGAAACAATATCCTGTAATTCGTATGGCTTATGAACGTTCAGAGCCAATCGCAGAAAGTTTTGGTGAACTAGATGTGAATATCGACTTCCGTCTTGCTGACTACTTAGAAGAAAATAAAACAGAAGAAGGATGGCGTGGATTCCACAGAATCGAAAAAATTATGTGGGAACAAAATACTACTAAAGGTACTGAAGAATACGCAGACCAACTAGTAAAAGACATTAAAGAATTAAAAGCTAAAGGTCGCTACTGTTGAAGTTACTCCTGATTTAATGGTAACTGGAGCTGTTGACTTACTTAACGAAGTTGCAACACAAAAAATCACAGGAGAAGAAGAAATTTACTCTCACACTGACCTATACGACTTCAAAGCTAACATCGAAGGTGCTGAAGAAATCTTTAAGATTTTCAAACCTTTAATCGAGAAAAAAGATAGTAAATTAGCTAAGGATTTAACTGAAAAATTTGCTACAATAAACAGCTTATTAGATAAATACAAAACTGACGATAAACACTACAAACTATACACTGACTTAACTAAAGAAAATACTAAAGAACTTTCTGAAGCAGTAACAAAATTAGGAGAACCACTTTCTCAAATGGGTGTAATTTTAGACGAAGAGGCTAAGTAATATGGAAGAATCTGGTAAAAAATGGATTGACAAAAAAATAACAAGACGTGATTTCCTAAAAAAAGCAGGAATGACTGGAGCCGGTGCGGTTGTTGGAGCTTCTGCCCTTGGTGGATTTTTCGCAAACAAAGCTGAGAATAACCGAGCTATAGCCGATGGAGAAGAAAAAATCACATTCTATGGCAAACACCAAGCTGGAATTACTACTCTTATGCAAAAATGTGTTTATTTTGTCGTGCTAGATTTACACTCAACTAAGCGTGATGATGTAATCGACATGTTTAAGGAATGGACTAAATATAGTGAAAAATTAATGAACGGTGAACTAGTTGAACCCGCCCTTAAAAACCATTATTTACCACCAAAAGATACTGGAGAAACGGTAGGGTTAAATCCCTATCGTTTAACTCTGACATTTGGGATTAGTCCAAGTTTCTTAAAGAAAATGAACTTAGAAAATAAAAGTCTTGAAGAATTTAAAGACTTGCCTCCTTTCGCAAGAGAACAACTAAAAGAAAAATATACAGGTGGAGATATTTGTATTCAAGCTTGTGCAGATGATGAACAGGTAGCCTTCCACGCAGTACGTAACCTGGTTAGAAAGGCTCGCTCTACTGTAACTATGAAGTGGAGCCAATCTGGTTTTGCCGCTATTGGTAATCGTCTTGAAACACCGCGTAACCTTTTCGGGTTTAAAGACGGTACTGCTAACGCAACTAAGGAAGACCAATTTGATAAAATTGTATGGTGCGATAAGGAGAACTGGATGAAAGATGGTAGCTATATGGCTGTTAGACGTATCCAAATGCATCTTGAGACATGGGATAGAACAAGTTTAAACGAACAAGAAAATACCTTTGGAAGATATAAAGATAGTGGTGCTCCTTTCGGAGAAACTGATGAATTCGCACCAATTGATCTTAATAAAAAAGGTCCAGATGGAAAACCACTAATCCCTGTTACTTCGCATGTTCACTTAGCTCATAAACCTGGAGTAGAATTATTAAGACGTTCCTATTCTTATTCAGATGGTATAAATGAAACTACAGGACAATTCGACTCTGGTCTGTTATTTATCTCTTTCCAAAAAGATCCAAAACAATTTATTACTATTCAAAATAGCTTAGGAAATGAAGATAAGATGAATGAATACATAACTCATATCGGAAGTGGTTTATTCGCATGTTTTGGAGGAATTAAGGAGGGAGAATATATTGGCAAAAAACTATTTGACTAAAATAATTTTGGCTTTTATCGTTCTTTTCAGTTTTAGTTCTCCATTTTTAAAAACTATTGTAGCAAAAGAATCATACAGTAATCTTTTTATAAAAATTACAGACGCTAATACTGCAATAAAAAATAACGAACAAGACAAAGCTAAAAAATTAATTGAAGAATTTAAAACAGAATTTGAAGTAACGAAGAATTCAGATTCTGAAGCTGGAAAAAAAGTTAAACAAACATTAAAATCAAATGATATTAATGAAGAACAACTTAGAGAGTTATCAACAGCACTACTCGCTTTTGAAAATGAACAAAATCCTTTAGACGTTGAAGCCGAGAAAAAAGCTTTTAAAACAAAACTTTATCCTGCATTTGATAAATTAGAAAAGGCAATCGACACTAAAGATATTGAAACTATGAAAGCAGAATATGTTAAATATAATGCTGCTTGGGTTCGTAATGAAGGTATCGTAAGAACACTTGAACCTGCTTACTACGGAAAAGTAGAAACAACAATGTCATTTCTACGTAGTTCTATGGAAGTCGAGCCTTATGATTACCAAACTACAAAATTATATCTAACAGATTTAAAAAAACTACCTAGATGATTCCTAGCTGGGAAAAAAACTAGAACAAAATTCAGAAGTTAAAAACGCTTGATCAAGGTATAAAAACTTCTTGAAGATAGTCTTACGGCCTTTAAAAGAAGGAAATAAAGCCCAAAGGTTCACAAAAGATGAAGAAGTTCA
>CAKMQF010000045.1 GCA_927911745.1 uncultured Gemella sp. | reverse complement strand
CTAATAAACTGTGCAGAGGTGACTCGACAAAATCGGTTTCTCCAAAATCACGAATTTTTGAGTCACTCCCTTACTTTTTTGTATAACAAAAATGTACAAAATATTTCTTTTGTAACTACTTTCTTAATTAATAAAAAAATAATTAGTATGGATTTTTCTCATCCACACTAATTATTATACACCCTATTATTTTATGCTTTTTTTCTAGCCTTAATTGCCCCTACTATTATCGGAATTAAACTAATTAAAACAATAGCAATTACTACTACTGAGAAGTTTTTCTTAACAAATGAAATATTTCCGAAGAAGTACCCTACTGATATAAATAATGTACACCAACAAAGTCCTCCAAAGAAATCTATCACTCTAAATTTAGAGTATTTCATTTTACCAGCTCCTACGATAAATGGAACAATCGTACGGATAATCGGGAAAAATCTCGCTAAGAAAATAGATTTCCCTCCATGTTTTGCTACAAAGTTTTCAGCGTCTTTTATATTCTCATCAGACACAAATTTTTTTAAACCACGCTTTACTCTTTAAATAATCAGAGAAGTTTCTTCCAATAAAATAGTTACAATTATCACCGATTACTGCAGCACTTACACATAAGAATAATAATAAAAAGATGTTATTCCCTGTTGCTGCCCATAATGCTCCACTAGCAAATAATAATGAGTCACCTGGTAAAAACGGCATGAATACAACACCAGTTTCGATAAAGATAATTAAGAAAATTATCCCATACATCCACCATGGACCGTGTTGCACCATTAATTCACCAAGATGCTTATCAATATGCAATACAAAATCAATTAAAAATTTAATTGTTTCCAATGTAATCCTCCTAAAATAAATATGTTCTAATGATTATACCATAGAGAACATACCCTGTCTAATAATCATGTAGTTTTATACATTAATCTCTTATGAATTTTTTCATTTCAGCAATGTAGTCCTCATTACTTTCATGTTTTCTAAGATGATTTAAAACCCCAATTGTTGGTTCACTAACATCTTCAAGCTTTCTACGTGTTTGCCATAAGATTTTCACTTCATCTTCTGTTAGTAATAAATCTTCTTTTCTTGTAGAACTCTTCAAGAAATCAATAGCAGGATAAACTCTTCTTGAAGCTAACTCAGGTGATAAGACAATTTCCATATTCCCAGTTCCTTTAAACTCTTCAAATATTAGATCATCCATTCTCGAACCAGTATTAATTAAGGCAGTTGCGATTATAGTTAAACTTCCTCCACCTTCAACATTTCTCGCTGCTCCAAAGAATGCTTTTGGCTTGTGAAGACTCGATGGATCTACCCCTCCACTTAAGACTTTACCACTACTTGGCTCAACAATATTATAAGCGCGTGCAAGTCTTGTAATACTATCCATAAGAATTATTACATCTTGACCAAGTTCTACACGACGTTTAGCATGTTCAATTACCAACTCAGCCATCTTAATATGATTTTCTGAAGTTTCATCAAATGTAGAACTTACTACATCTGCACCTCTTACAGATCTTTCCATATCAGTAACCTCTTCTGGTCTTTCATCAATTAAAAGGATAATCAACTTCTTATCAGGATAATTTTTTCTAATTGAATTTGCTATATCTTTTAGCAGTGTTGTTTTACCAACTTTTGGTGGTGCAACAATCAATCCACGTTGACCGAATCCAATCGGTGCTACCAAATCAACAAATCTTGTAGAAAGTTTTTCCTTAGTAGTCTCTAAAACAATTTTTTGATTCGGATAAATCGGTGTTAAAGCTTGGAAATGTGCTCTACCTTTTGCAACTTCTGCATCAACACCATTAACTTTATCAACCTGAAGAATTCCTGCATATCTCTCACCCTCACGAGGTTTACGAACCTTCCCATAGACTTCATCACCTTTTTTAAGTTCAAAACGACGAATTTGAGAAGCAGAAATATAAAATATCCGTCTCACCTTTTTTATAATCAACCGTTCTTAAAAAGCCAAAACCATTCTCCGGATGTATGTCATCTAAAATTCCAGATGCATAGTAATGTTCTTCACTAACTGATTGTTTTTCTAAAATTGCTAAAACTAATTCTTTTTTATTTAATGTATAATATCTTGGAACACCTAGTTCTTTTGCCAAAGCTGTAAGTTCTTTAGTATTCATACTTTTATACATTTCATCAAATTTAACGTTACTCATTTTCTTCCTTCCTCTGTATATTGTACAGAAATCTAACGAAAAATATTTCAAGAAAAATATTTTATTTAAAATTTTTAAAATTCCTAACAACTTTAAACGAGAGTAACTTAAAACCGTTATTTTCAAAATCGATTTTAAAAGTTACCCCCGTTCGGTTCATCAAATATCTTAAACTCTTATTTTTTATTTATCTCTTACTTAGTACAATTACCGCTGATAGAATAAAACCTGCACCAATTAAATCTATCGTTCCAAATGTTGTCCCTAGCAACAGAAACGAGAACATTATGGCAGCAATCGGTTCAAAGCATCCGATAATACTTCCTGTGACTGCACCGATTAACCTAACACCTTCTAGATATGTAGAGAATGATAAAATTGTACCAACTAAAATTACTCCTGACATACATATTAAATCAATCAATTTAAAATTATCCGGAATATAATAACTACCCGTTAAGAAGTATACTACAATACCAGAAAATAATAGTCCCCAAGCCATTATAGGCATTACACCATATTTTGTAGTTAAACTTATTGAAAAAATATTATAACTAGCAAGACCAAATGCAGAAAGTAATCCCCAGAATAATCCTAATGTAGAAATATTCAGTTTGCTAAAATCAAAATGGGTTGCTATTAACACCGTTCCAAATAGTGAAACTACTATTGCAATAACTTCTCTCGGAAGGGGCAATCTTCTACCTATGACACAATAATATAACATTATTATTACTGGACCAATATACTGTATAACCGTTGCCATACCAGCATTAGTATACTTAATTGTTAAAAAGAATGTTCCCTGACAGATTAACAGACCAAAAAATGAGAAATTTAGTAGTTTTAAAATATCTTTCTTATCTGAAAATACTCTTACTAAGTTGTTTTTATCTTTAAGGAATAACATAGCTACCATTACGATTCCAGAGAAAAATAATCTATTAGCTATTATCCAAACAGGGTCTATTTTTGATATATTTAGTAAATATTCCCCTAATACTCCTGATAATCCCCAACATGTAGCCCCTAGTAAGGTGAAGACTATACCTTTTTTCATCGTACTTTGTCCCATAGTTACTCTCCTAATGATCAAATAGTTTCAGACTAGAACTAACAATTTTATTAGATTTTTCTATTACTTCATCATATTTCTCATCTTTTGATAATAAGATACTAGTGAATAAAGTAATCATATTGTTCTGAGCTACCATCATATTTCCACAAGTATAAAACTTAGCATCTAAATCATTAGTAATGTATCCGAAAGGAGAGTACCAAAAACCATACCCTACATTATAATTTTCATGGAAGAATTTCTTTGCAACATTTTCTGGATACCCTTTTATTATTGGCATAGGATATAAAAGACTAAGAGCTTTTATCGCTTGTTGCGAATCTTCAACTTTAGAATTTAAAACAGAGAATACATCAAGCTTTTTGCCCATTAGTGTCTTATCATCATACACCTTAAAATCAGTATTATAATGGGATTCAAAATCTTTCTTATACTCATTGATTATTTCTTCTTCATCAAACATAACTAAATAATCGTTATTGAATAAATTCTCTTTTTTCAAATAAAGATGTGCTTTTAGATCATTATCTGTGTAATCTAAGGATATTAGAGGATTTGTAGTAATGAATAAACTTTTTTTAGATTCAAATGCTATAAAGTACCTATTTTTACTTAGAAGATATTTTGTTACCGCTCCTAAAGAAGTATTATTTTCTAATAATATTAAATTTTTTCTTGATAAAACTATTCGTTTTAATTCTTCTTTTTCTATTTGAAGAAGAGCTTTTCTAATATTTTCTTGCCAAAGCTCTGGATAAATTTCTCTAACGACATTAATCTGTGGTTCATTAGATATTTCATTTTCATCATCAAGTTTGTTTAAAAACGAAATTCTCTCCGCCCATAATTCAGAAAACTCTTTTTCCTCTTTCATATTAAAGAACAATGTGATATAAACATCATCACCTTTAAAAACTGCGAGTATACCTGGTACAACAAACGAAGTATCACTAAAGTCTACCCACTCTTGGCTGTTTTTATTATTACCGTCAGAAATTCCACCGTAAATACCAAAGTATTCACAATCATGTTCATCTATCTCTAAAACACTTACCTGTGCTCTTAACTCTTCGAATCCAGATAAAACACTACTATTATCAAAACTTGTTAAAAAATCATTAGAGTCTAATAACCATGTTGCTTCATAACCTATTCCAATTATAGAAGATTTAGTATCAGGGGTTCTTATAATAAATCTCTCACCTTTTTTTGGAGTGAAAAGACTGATAAATTGAGCTTCAGTAAAAGTTTTCTTCAATTTAAATTTTACAACAAGCTTATCATCAAGAACTGTATCACTAAAATCATAATCTATAATTTTCTGATAATCATTCATACTTATTACCTATCCTTTTTTTTCTCCTCATTTTGTAATTTTTCTTCACGTTCTTTAATTTCTAATTTTTTTTGTCTTTGTTTAATAAGTCTATTTACTTCTTCTTCTGATTTATAACTAGCTTCTTTATCAGTAAAAATAAATAAATTTTTATGATTATTTAAGATTGACAGAATAGTCTTATTGTCTGAATCCTCATTCTCAAATAATTCTGCTATGTATTGTCTCTTATCACTACCTAATACAACTACAAATAAATTTCTGGCTGCCATTAGATTTTCATATCCAATACTTATTAATTTATTACCGTTTATTTCCATTCCTGCCATCTGAAGCTTAGACTTTTCCTCATTTGAAAATTCTACAATGTGAAGATCTTTATTTACTTCATCCGCATATCGATAATCGAGTATTCCACCATCTGATCCTAAGAAAACTACGGCAACATCGATTGGATTCTCATCTAATACTTCTTTATATCTAGTTAAATCTTCATCACATTCATCACTGTTTAAAGCTTCAGGATAATAAATGTTTTTCGCTTCAACATCTAATTTCTTAAAAAGTTCATGTCTTGCATATCGATATAATCCAAATCTTTCCTCTATATCAATATCAGCAAACTCACGTTGCCCTAACATAATTACATGTTTATAACGATATTTCCCCATTTTATTATCATCTATCATTCTATTTGTAAATTGAGTATTAATAATATTTTCTGGTAAACAGATAACTGCACCATCTTCTAAATTTTTTTCAAATTCATCATACATTCTATTTAAAACTGCTGTTTCACTATTACAAACTATATATTTCACAATTTCACCTCCATAGTTTAATAAATCATTTTTTATTATACCACAATTAGACTCTACTAACAACGTGATAAAATTTCATAATTGTGCTATTGTTTTAAGTTACTCTATTTCAATTAAACTTGACAGAACATAAGAATAGACATAAGTTTTAATATTATTTATTTTATAATATTCTGCTACCGCTTCTTTATAAATTCTAAGTTGTTCTCTGTGTCTATCTCGTAAAACTTCTTCTCCGTTCCTACTAGTCACGTGATCCGTTTTATAATCTACGATAATTGCTTCATCATCAGAAATTTTAATAAATAAATCGACAACCCCTTGCAGTATAACATCTATATCACTTTCACTATCATCATATAATTCTTTTGCTTTCTTGGCAGTTGTGAAAGCTATCTCGGTTTGACAGAACTTACTTTTAGCTACTAATTTTATTAACTCACTATTAATAAAATTAGTAATCTTTTCTATATCATCTTTATTATTTATATTATCAAATTCTTCTTGAGATAGTATTCTATGTTCTTTTATATTCTGTAGTAAATTATCAGTTTTCTTTAAGCTATCTATGTAACTCACTACATCCGAAATCTCTACTCCTGCTCTCGTATCATTAACTATCTTCTCAAAAAGCTTATGAATGATATTCCCTCTTAAAATCGCCTTGCTAGTAGATGTTGATTTTTTTAATGTAGTTAATTCTAAGTATCCTCGTTTTTCTTTTTTATGATTCCACTCATGATCTTTAGTATTAATTTTTTTTCAAGGCACTATATGAAGTTTTGGCAGGAAATACTTTATTTTTTACTTCGACCGTGTGATTATCACTTTGTTTGCTTGATTCATCCTGTTGCTTACTTTCAAATTGTTTATAAAATCCTTGCAAATCAAATCTCGAACTATCTTCTTCATCTTCTACAAGTGGCTCACTTTCATAAACTTTAAACAAAGCATCTTTTTCATTTTCAAAAATAAACTCTTCTCCATAATCACTCAGTAGATTATTTAAGATTTTCTCAAAATTATCATCCTCTATTAGAGCTTGATATAACGATTTATCTTTAGCCTTCTCATTATTTAATTCTACACCATTTGGACTCACAAGATGTAGCGAATTTTCAGCACGAGTCAGTGCAACGTATAAATTACGTACTTCTTCTTCTCTTTCACGTAATTTTATTAAAATACTATTATATTTATACAGCTGATTTAATTTTTCTATGTTACTAGAAATTAAACCAAACTTTTGACCTAACTCTTCTGCGTTGATACTTAAACCAAAGATTTCTGTGAATAATAAATCACCTGTATATCCTCTTTTACTAAATGAAGTATCTAAATCTGCCACAAAGACTGTTTTATATTCTAATCCTTTTGAAATATGAATCGTTGATAAAGTTACACTATCATTGGTGTGCGTTTTTTCGTTTCAAATACCTCATCATTTTTTATAATTTTTAATTGATTTACTAAGCCACTTAATTTATTATCTATATTTTGATAATCATTAACAATATCTGTAAAGTTTTCATAATAATCTAATTCTTCATCATTTACGTCAATTGTTACTAAATAATTTTTAAAATCTGTATCGATAGCTATACATTCTAATAGATTTGGAAGTGAATTGTTCAAACTAAAATTCAACCATTTTTTTAATAAATTTACAGTATTATAATCTTTTTCCTTTTCACTATTTTGTAATTTTTCAAAAAGATTTTTCCCTTTTGTTATGGATAATTTTAATAATTCATCATTACTGTAATCAAATATTTCAGTATGCAAAATTGCAAGTAAACTAGCATCTCTATTCGTATTATCTAAAAACCTAAGAATATTATACAAAATATTAAATGCATTAGATTCAGTAAATCCTACCTTTTCTTTAAAGAATAACGGTATATTGTATTTAGCAAAAACTTCTTTAAAACTAGACATTTTTTGTACTATTTCTAACTAAAAATAGCATAGTCACTATACATTTTACCATTTTTTATACCTAATAATATTTCATAGGCAATATTTTCTATAGATTGTTCTCTATAAGATTTTTTATCTTCTAAAAGTTCACCTGTAAAATAATTAATCTTACCATTAATTAACCTAGTTGGAATAATTTCAGAACTATTCTTTTCTTTTGCTTTCGGATAATATAATGCACTATCTTCTCCATAACTTACCCCAGCATTTTTATTCCCCATAAGTCTATTAAAAATATAATTACTAGATTTTAATATATTAACATCACTTCTAAAGTTTTCTTTTAGAACTATACAAATTCCTTCAGAATCATCTTCAAAAGAATATTCTTGTTTTTCTGAATAATTATCAATTTCTAGTTTTCTATAACTATTATATTTCTGTTCAAATAAATCAGGATTTGATCCTCTAAAGCCGTAGATTGCTTGTTTCACATCGCCTACCCTAAAGAAATGCACTCCTTCTCCTTTAATAAGATTTAAGATATACTCTTGAAGATTATTATTGTCTTGATATTCATCAACATATATTTCTAAGAAATAATTTTTATAATACTGGGTCGCTTCACTAGGAACAATTTCCCCATTCTCTTCTCTAGTTAAAGCCTTTATAGCCAGGTGGTTTAAATCAGAAAAGTCTAAAAAGTTATTCTCACGTTTTCTTTTAATGAAATCATTGTGCAGTTTCTTCAATAAACTTGTAATCGATTTGGCCAATAAATTCATTTTTTCTATAACTCTAAAATAATTTAGATGATCAATAAGAACTCCGTGAATTTCACTTAATAGTCCAGCATCATAAATATTATCTTCAATCTCAAACTGTGTATTAAGCTTACTTATAAGCTCTTTTATCTCTTCAAGTTGTTCTTGATTACTCTTTATTGAAATATCATCTTCATCTACATACCTTGCAAGCTTTTCTTTTTTTGTTTCATCTAAGTTTACAAGAGACAATATATCTAATGAACTTCCCTTCTTACTATTTATTAAATACTGTTGTACATACTTGCAGAAATCTATCGCAGTAGCTATACTTTCTTTTTGTGTTAACTCACTAACTTTATTAAACTTATCTATTATACTATTATCTTCAATTTCAAAATTGTTAGTTACTAAATCATTTAGTTTTGTAAAATCTTCATCTAGATAATTTTGGAAATTTGGAATATTTAATAATTTATAGTATAAATCAATAACATAAGAGCTAATATTCTGTTTAGAGCCAAATACTGTAAATAATAGGTCAGTCGTATTAGAGTCTTCCTGTACTAATTGTTCAAGAACATTTCCTACTGTTTCATTTAATAATCCTCTACTATTCGCAAGTATACTAAAATTAGGTGATAAATATTTAATTTCATTATCAATCTTTTCTTCAACAAGATAATAAAAATTTCTTTAATACATTTAAACAAAAACTATCAATAGTACTTATATAAGCATCATTCATTAACATTCTTTGTTTTCTTAAATAGATTAAATCTTCTTCCTTATTAGTAGAGAGTAATCGTTCACTGATTTTATTCTCAATTCTTACAATCATATTCTTCGCTGCAGCAGTCGTGAACGTTAGTACTAGTAAACGATCTACATCCCATCTATTAGAAGCTACCTTCCTTGCAATTCTCTCAGAAAGCACTTCAGTTTTACCACTTCCTGCAGCTGCCGCAACAAGAACATCAGCACCGGTAATGGCTATTGCTTGCCATTGCGGGGCTGAATAAGAATGCTTTCTAGAAGCGGCTATTTTATCAATCTTCTCAATTTTTATCATATATTTATCCTCTAATTTCACATTAATTATCATTATATATTTTAACATACTTTAAGCTTTATGGTATAATATTTTAAAATACTATTATGTTTATTACTAAATTATTTTAAAGGTGAAATGTAATGAATCGAAAAATTTTAGCGCTGGCTCCAATTATTGCAGCTAGTTCAATAATAAGACAAAATAAAAAATTAAAAGTAAGAAAAACTACTCTTAAGTTTGATAAACTACCTCAAGCTTTTGACAATTTTAAAATCGCTCAAGTCAGTGACATTCATTGTGATAGGATTGGATATAGTGACCTGTCATTCATAAAAAAAATTAAGAATTTTAATCCGGATATAATTGTTATTACTGGAGATATTCTAGATAGCTATAATAATGATATGGATATTGCTTATAACATTCTAAGTCAATTAGCAATAGTAGCTCCATGTTATTTCGTCTCTGGAAATCATGAACTAAGACTTCCTGAAGAATACAAGCAACTTAAAAATAGAATGAAAAAACTTAATATTACATATTTACACAACAGTAAGCTATTTATCACAAAAAATAATGAAAGTATTAATTTGGTTGGAGTTGAGGATTATAATTTCTTTAAAAATGAAGATAAGTTAAATCATAGAGCAAACTTCATAAAAACATTAGAAGAACTTTACTCACCAAATCACTTTAATATACTTTTATCACATAGACCTGAGAAATTCCCGATTTACGCAGATATAAAATACGATCTTATCTTCTCGGGTCATGCTCATGGTGGTCAATGGAGAATTCCATTTGTAGGTGGTATTTTCTCTCCTAGCCAAGGTTTCTTTCCAAAATATACTAGTGGTAACTATGTTCTAGAAGATTCAACTTTAATTGTTTCTCAAGGGCTTGGTAACAGTTCATTCCCCATTAGGATTAATAATAGAATAGAGTTAGTTTTAGCAACATTAAAAAAATAAAATAGAAATAAATTACCGACTCAAAAAGTTAGAACTCGATTCTTTCTTTTTAGAGTCGGTAATTTAATTATATTATTTTACAGCTGAAGTTTTTGGCAATACTTTTTTAACATTTTTATTCATTGGATTTACGTGTTTTTTAGGTGTTTGTCCAGCAGCTGGAAGTTTATATTCTGGTTTGTGATTAACCAGGGCATCTCCATTTGTATGCGTTGCAGTTAATTTATCATACTCAGCTTCTACTTTTCTTGCATAAGCATCCTCTGCCTGTTTTGCTTCTTTCGGCGTTTCAGTATTCCAAGTTGGATGAGCTTGTGGAGTCACTCCTGGCTGAGTTGTCGGTTTATTATAATCATTAGCTGCTTTTTCCCATGCATCACTAGCTGCATCTTCCGATGCTTTTGATGGCCCTTCTGCTTTTACAAACCCTCCTGAAAGTGTTCCAAATGGAACAGCAAGTGCTACTAAAGCTGTTAGTAATAATTTTTTAGATTTCATATTAAAAATCTCCTTTACAAATAAATTTTTCAAATATATTATACTGCTACTCTATAAATATATCAATAAAAATTTGTTTTTTTACGTAAACAAAAACCTTTAAAATTAATCTTCATTAAGAAAATAGAGTTTTTATTTTTATAATTTTAATATTCCTTAATTCAAAAGTAACTATAAAAAATCACCTGTATAGCCTATTTAACTATACAAGTGATTTCTTAAATTTTAAAAATATAATTTTTCAAATTTTTCTATTTTTTCTTCAAAATCCTGAAGAGCTAATTCTATTGGCTCAGGTTTAGACATATCTACACCTGCATTTTTTAGAACCTCAATTGGATAATTAGAGCATCCTTTTGAAAGAAACTCATCTATATAAACTTTAGCATTTTTACTATCTTTTAAGATTAACTTAGATAAAGCTTGTGCTGCTGAATATCCAGTAGCATATTGGTATACATAGTAATTGTAATAGAAGTGCGGTACTCTAGACCATTCATATTTTATATCTTCGTCATAGGTAAATACATCACCATAGTATTTCTTAATTAAGTTGAAATATTCAGTGTTAAAATATTCAGCTGTCAGAGCTCCTCCATTTTGAAGATGTTGGTTAATTTTATGTTCAAATTCAGCAAATTGAGTTTGTCTATATACTGTAGCTGTAAAGCCACTTAATGCCTGGTTAAGTACACGTAGCATACCGTTCTTATTACCTTCTTTTTCAAATTTATTATAAAGGTACTCAGTTAATAAAGCCTCATTACAAGTTGATGCTACCTCAGCAACAAAGATTGAATAATCTCCATATACATATGGCTGATGCTTTCTAGTATAGTAAGAATGCATAGAGTGTCCAAGTTCATGAATTAAAGTATATACATCATTTAATGTACCATCAAAATTTAATAACACAAATGGTTTTGTAGTATAACCTCCCCATGAATAAGCGCCAGAACGTTTACCTTTATTTGGATAAACATCAATCCATCGTTCTGTGAATGCTTTTTTCATATCATTAACATACTCTTCACCCATTGGTTTAACCGCTTCAAGTACAATATCACGAGCCTCTTCAAATGTGAATTTTAATGGTTCACCTTTTACCATCGATACTGATCTATCGTATAGTCTAAAATCTTCAAAACCTTTCGCTCTTTTATGTAAATTATAGTATCTTTGTAAGGCAGGAATTTTTTTATTTACTACCGTTACTAAATTATCATAAACTTCCTCAGGAATTAAGTTATTAGACAGTGCATTATTTCTTGTTGATGAATATTTATGTACATCTGCATAATATTTTTTTTTCTTTAGATTTCCACCTAATGTAGATGCCAAAGTATTATTATGTTTTTTAAAATAATTATATAAAGCATGGAATGTATTTTTTCTAAGTACTCTATCCGGACTTTCCATATATGTTCCATAAGTTCCATGAGTTAGAGTATGTTTATTTCCATCTTTATCTTCAACTTCTTCAAATTTAACATCTGCATTATTCAGTGCTGAAAAAGTTTCATCACTTGCGTCTAAAGCCTCTGCAGCCATAGCAACAATTCTTTCTTGTTCTGCATCTAATGTATGAGGACGTTTTTTATTAAGTTTTTCTAATTTAAACTTATAAACTTTTAAGTCTTCTAATTCCTCTACATATTCTGTAAGTACTTTCTCTTCTATAGAAAGAAGTTCCGGTTTTAAAAATGACCATTCTGCATCAAACTTAGAATTTAAATTCATTGTCTTAGCATATATTTCACCATATTCAGCATTTGTACTATCCTGATCCTTTCTTAGGAAAGCATAAATAGTTAATTGCTCCATTTTTAAAGACATATCTTCTTCAACTTTAAAAACTTCTAATAATGCTTTTGCTCCTTCTTTAACTTTTCCTCTATAGTTTTTTATTTCTGGAATAAGTTTTTCTACTTCTTTAAATTGGTTCCAAAAATCTTCATTTGTTTTAAACATCGATTCTAAGTCCCAAGTATTCTCAACTTTTTGATCTTTTCTTAGTAATTCTACCATATTATTTCTCCTTATGTATAATACATAATCTTAATTATAGCACATATTTTAGTAATTTGGTAATATATATTTTTAAAATTATCTTAAATTTTCTGAAAACAATAAATTAGTCCTCTACTTCCTTCTTATCAAGTGATCATAATTTTCATGTCCGATAAAAATTTCACATTCTTTTTTAAATCCATAACTTTCGTATAACTTTCTTGCTCTATTATTTGATTGTGCAACATTTAAACTTAACTTAGCTTCTCCACTATTAACAAATTCTGTTAATAGTTTATTACCAATACCTTCTCCTCTAGCATCAGAAAAAACAAATAATGTATCCAAATAGAATTCTCCAACTAGTACCTCATCATAATCAAAAATCATCGAATCTTTCTTCAAATCAAAATTACTTACAACTTCGCTATACCAAAACTCTTTCATTTTTTCGACTTCATCATAATAATACGTAAAAGAAAATCCTTTAATCACACCTTCAATTTCATATACCGTACATTTTTTATAACTAAATCTATCATATTCAGATGAAAATACATATTCTAAAACCTTAAAAACCTTCTCTTCTGAATAATCTTTTAAAATATCTATCTCTAATGATTTAATAAAGTTAAATAATCCTTCTATTACTTTAATATCTTCTTTTGTTGCTCTTCTTATCATTTTTTCTCCTATACAATAATATCTTCTATTGCTAGTGATGTCCCATTTATAATTCGATTTTTATATGAAATACTCGCCGGTGAATCATCTGGCCATACCTTTTCGAACCATAATTTAAATTTTCTATATCAAAATCAACTTTAACCAATTCGACATATAATCCATCTCTATATTCTGAATATATCGCTTTTTTATGACTATTTTTAGCTATTCTTGTAAATAGACCAAAGGTTTCTCCCTGGATATTAGCCATCCCTGCTGCACCATTATTAATAACAATATTTCTTCCATTATCATACACTACAGGTAAACATGTGTGTGTAGTCGTTAATATATCTATATCATTCTCTTTAAACCAATTGTCTAATTCTTTCTTTCTAGATACTAATTTTAAATTCTCATTTGAACATTTCCAACCTGACATACTTTTCTCATCGCCATGAGTAATTGCAATCTTTTTACCAAAAAAAATCTAAAAACTAAGGTTTTTGAACGTTCTTTTATATCATTAAGAATTTGATCAGCTTTTATATTTTCTTTCATCATATTGTGAATAACATTAGATCGTTCTACTACTCCATCACTAACGTCCTCAGGATAATTACATCCACACCCTAAAGATGATGTATTATTTAATAATTCAAATTCAACATTTCCTAGAAGTTTTATACTATCTTTAGATAACTCTTCAATGTTTAAAAAATCTTCCTTTTCGACATCAAACCAATGCATATCACCATTAAAAACTACCTTCGCATTTTCATCATGCGCCATCTTATTGATAACTTCTAAAGCATATCTATTTCCATACAATCCTCCAACTATATAGATTACTTCCTCTTCTAATTTTTTACTTTTCTTTGTCCAATCTTTTTGAAGAATATACTCTAATGAACAATTTCTACCTTTTTCCATACAACTCTCTCCAAATTAAATAATAAAAGTAAAGATTTACCATCTTTACTTTCATTATATTATATTTATTTGTTTTTTGCGAACATTCCTGGTACTACATAACCAATAGTACATAAAATTAATCCGTATAAATTAACTCCTAGTAGTAATGCATTCTTACCTGTACCAATAGCCCAACTTGTAGGAATTAAATTAATAGTTAATAGTATTCCTAAAATAATTCCAATCCAAAAACTCAAAGTGGAATCCTAAATTTTGTTGGTTTAACAAAACCGTGTAGTAAAGAAAATCGGAGCTAGTCCAATTACCATTGTTCCACTAATCGTTGTAGCTTTAAGAATATCAGTTCCCATAATCATTGGAAGATTACCTATAATAGCAAATGCAATCATAAATAAAATAGCTACTTTCTTAGGATTTTTTAATCCTCTATTAGACATTTCTGGTAAATCCTTAGCAGTTAACTTCCCTAAACTTGCAAATGTAGAGTCAAGTGTAGAACCTGCTGCCGATACCATTACTACTATCATAGCAAAATACCCTACGACACCTAAAGTTTTACCTAAAGCTGCCGGAACGTTGCTACTTACTTCCATTCCAATTAATTTCGCATGAATTCCAATAAAACTAAAGATTAGAATAGAGAAGAATCCTAGTATACCAGATACGAAAAATGCACGAAGCATAGTCTTTTCACTAGCTATAAATCCTCTATCTGTAAGTACTGGATCGTGGAATGGATAACTAAATAATTGTAGAATTGTTACAAGTAACATATCTACACCTGCGTTCATCGCCCAATTTCCTGATGTTACAAAATCACTAATGTTGTGTTGCGGTAAAATTAAAGTAACTACCCAACCAACAAAGAATATAAAAATAACGGCTTGGATAACATCAGTTACGATTGAACTTCTTAACCCACCAAGTACAGTATACCCTAAAGTAATAGCAGTAAATAGAATTGCAGAGATAATAAACTCTTTACTACCTGCTTTTCCGTAATATCCACCTACAACAGAAGTATTACTCCATACTTCATTAAATAAACGAATAAGTATCGCAGCTGAAAATGCAACAGAAGCTGCTTTTCCATAATTAGAAGTTAAGAAACTTACTAATCCTTTTGCTTGGTACTTTGTTCTTAATCTATAAATTGCTAAACCACAAATAGGAATACAAAGCCAATATGTTGCATAAGCTAATCCACCTACAAAGCCATATTGAGCCCCTAAATTTGCAGCGTTAGTTACAGATTTAGCGAAAATCCAACTTATAAAAATACTTAACATAAGCATCATCTCAGTAGGTTTTTCACCTCTGTTACCATCACCTCTAAAGAATCCTGCTTCTGTTACCTTCTTTGGTGATAATAAAAACATTACCACTCCATAAACTATTAAAAATCCCCAAAATAGATATCCTGTCATATCAGTCATTTTCTATATAAATACTCCTTATTATTTTAGTCTAATACTACTTCACCAACATTAGCGTATCTTGCAATGATGGTTCATAGTTTCGCACTGTAAAACCTAACTCTTCTAATATTACCGCAACGTACGAAGCACGAACTCCAGTAGTACAATAAGTAACCTGTAGTTTATTTTTATCTAGTCCTTTGTCAGTTACATATTTTTCTAATGCTGCTCTAGATTTTAAAAATCCATTACTATCAACTAACGAATTAAACGGTAGAGAAATTGCACCAGGAATATGACCTGCTTTATTTTCTCCATAAATTACACGACCATTAAATTCAACTTCTAACCTAGTATCAATAATTTGAACATCTGTATTACCTATTTTTGATAATAATTCGTCTGTAAAAATAGCTTTTTCATTTTGGGTTGCTTCGCTACGAACTACATCACTAACATCAATTCTGTCTGATGATGGTTCATAATTTTTATTAAATCCTAATTTTTCAACTTGTTTAAAACCGCCATCAATGAACTTAACATTATCAAATCCTGCATAACTAAATGTATACAGAACCCTTGCTTCATCTCCAAATCCTTGTTCAGGCATAGTAAAACCATATACTAGTACTTCAGATTCATCAGTAATTCCTAGTTTAGAAAAAATTTGTTGATAATTCTCTTTAGATAATAATTTCCCAAGTTCTTCTCCACCAAATTCTCCAAGTAAACTTATATCCGTCCAATCAACAACGATTGCTTTATCATACATTAAAGAACCTTCTTCAAGCATGCTCCCACGTGCATCTATCACAACAACATTGTTATTTGTTCTATTATTTAATAAATACTCAGCATCAACTAACTTTTTAAAATCAAATTGTGTCATAACTTTTTCTCCTTTCAAACTATAATATTATTCATTATAACATAGCTTTTAATTAAAAAATATAATTTCGCATTCTAAATATCATAAAATTATTACATTTTTAAAACAACTAAGTATATACAAATCTAGTAAATAATATTTTTATACAAATCGTAAACATAACTATTTACAACATTGAATAATCATGATATAATAAATCGGAATTGTTTTGAATTGAATGATTAAGGAGAAAATGTAAATGAACAAGAAAAAAATGATTATTACTGGTGCCTGTGGTTCATTAGTAATCGGATTATCTGCATTCGCTGGATACGAATACGGAAAACACCAAGCATATGAAGTTGCACCACTAGTACAAAATACAGCACAAGCAAAAAAAATTAATTACTCTGACAAAGTTAGCTCAGTAGTTGTAAGTGAAATCACTGAAGATGGTTATGTTACACTTCACGGTGACCATAGCCACTATGAAAAAGGATTAGTGCCTTACAACGCTAAAATTCTTGATTCACTAGTTTATAAAAATAAAGACTATAAACTAAAAAGTGAAGATATTCAATATGAACTTGCAGAGGGATATGTAATAAAAGTTAATGGTAAATATTACTACTATCCAAAAGAAGGTATTACTCAAAATAATGTTGTTGACGAAGTTACTGGAAAAGAAATTTCAGCACACGCACATCACCATCATCACCATGGAGAATCTAGCGAATCTAAAGGAAGCGGAGATAACTACACATTTAATCCAAAAGATATCGTAAGTGAAACTCAAGATGGTTACGTAGTTCGCCATGGAGATCACTTCCACTATATTAAGAAAAGTGAATTATCAAGTACACAATTATCACAAGCAAAAGAAGCGGGAGTTAATCCTTCATTAGCATCATCAGCTGCAGGAGTAACAACACCAACGAGTGATGGCTATATTTTCAAGGGTGAAAGTGATATTATAGGAAGAAATAGTTTTGGGTTTATAGTTCAACACGGTAATCACCAACATATAATTCCATATTCTCAATTAAGAGGAACACAATGGGAATATTTATTAAATGATCAAGGAAGTACAACTAATAACACTAATACAACAGTAGTAAACACTCCAAAAACTAATATAGTAAATGACAATCATCATGACCATCATGAACATTCATCAGATCACGGAGATGATTATAAATTTGATCCAAAAGATATAGTAAGTGAAGATGAAAATGGATATACAGTTCGTCATGGAGATCATTTCCACTATATTCCAAAGAATAAAGTAGAGAAGCCTGCTGAAACTGTTAAACCAGCTCCAGTTATTCCTACTCCTACTTTACCTGAGGTGAAAAATGTTGAGAAACCTGTTGAGGCTGTCAAACCAGCTCCAGTTAT
>CAKMQF010000044.1 GCA_927911745.1 uncultured Gemella sp. | reverse complement strand
GTTTATTATTTTCAATCGCCTTATATTCTATATATGATGTTGCCCAAAAATTCTTTATTACATTTTTCATATAATTACTCCTCCAATTCCAATATTCTCTTCAAGGTTAATTTCTTCTTTCTGTAGACTTCCTATTGTAATATTTTCTGCTAATAATAATTTTAATACATTCGAAATTTCCTCTTCTTTTTCCAAGAAAATTTTTAAATTTTTATCATCAACGATTGTAATAGTATCTTATATTTCTCTACTATATCTTTACTTAATTCACCATTGTAAGAAATATTATATACTATTTCTTTATTATATTCTCTTAAGAATGTGCTCATTTCGCCAAAGTATAAACATTCCCCGTCGTTTATATAAATTATCTTATTACAATACTTTTCTATAAGATCTAAATCATGAGAAGATATAAATACAGCATGTTCTTTATTATTATTTTTTATGTATTCTAATATATTTTTTGATAATACTACATCTAATCCTGTAGTAGGTTCATCTAAGAATAATATTTTTGAATTAGATACTAGACTTCTTGCTATTTGTACCCTCTGCAATTGTCCACCAGATAATTCTGTTAGGTCAGATTTCTCCTTACCTTTTAAACCTAGAACATCAATAATCTCATCTACACTTTTCCTACTAATAGTATTTTGAGAATATAATAGCCCCATATAAATATTGTCATATACATTTAAATACCAATCTACTGATTGGTTTTGCATACAGTAATCCACATCTCGAACAGACACTCCTTCACCGAATGATACCTCACCTTCGATATTAGAAAACAATCCTAATGTAGAATTAATTATCGTAGTTTTCCCTGAACCACTTTTACCTATAAAGTGCAATCATATCTCCTTTTCCGCAGAAAAAGAAATATTTTTAATCGCGTAATCACTAGAATTTTTATATTTATATGATAAATTTTTCACTGTTAATAGATTTACCATTTGACTCCCTCCTTCCGATATTACGTTTTTCTTTTTAATTACTTTCTAGAAAAGGTTGATTTGCAAATACAAATCAACCTTCAACTCTTTAATATGTAGTTTACATGTAGCTTACACAATAAAGTGCGTCTTCTTGAATGAGTGACTTTTTAATCAAGTGTCTACTTTAACAGATACTGTAAAATCATTATCGTCAGTTAAAATAGCTGATTCTCCTCTATTCAAGTTATAATGAGAAACAATAATTTTTTAAGATAATAAGAAACTCAAAAAATAATGATGATTCTCTTTATTATTATTTACATTATAAACTATAAAATTCCAATATCTAATACCATTTTTTTTGTCCTCCTTATTTTATGAGGTTATAAAGCTTTATAGATTTATTGTAATATAAAAACGTTATGAAATCAATATAAAAAGAAAAAAACGCTTTCTAAAATTATCACTTGTTATTTCTAGTTACTAAATACTGGTTTTCGTAGTAATATAACATAGTATTACTTCTCAAATTGAACCAAAAAATGTACACCAAGCTATTTCTAAAAAAACTAAGTGTACATTGTTTCATTAATTTTTCATTTTATCTGAAAACTTTTCCTTAATCTAATAAAGTATGCTCTCTATTTCTTAAATTCACATATAACACATGAATAGCCGAAATTGCATTTATTAGCAAAATATAATAAGCAATGTTTTCTACATATAATCCTACAAAACTTAAAATAATAGTAAATAACGGTGCGCTTATTCGAAAAATTTGAACTATACTTTTTCTATAGTCTTTATCATTAATTTTTATGAAATTAGTCCTTAATTTTATACTGATTGATACCCCAAGTGCAACTATTAAAGATAATAATATCACTTGAAATGGTAAAAATACTTCGCATATAACCAATATGAAGAATACTATATCAAAAATTATGTAAGACACAAGTATTCTATTTAAATTTATATCATATTTCTTAGTAAGTATTAAAAATAAAACTACTGTTAGTCCTGGTATAAAAAATACAATACTAGAATATTGTATTAAATTCCTAGCCGCTAATTGTTTTATAAACAACGGTATAAAAACACAGCTGTTCCTGACAATAGCGCTGTATTGATTATAATATATTTTCTCTTCAACTTATTAAAAACTAATCTCTCAGAATTTTTCTCAGTTTCATTTTTAAAATTATTTATTTTAAAACTCGAAAATAAAACAAACATAATTATAAATACTATTAAATATTCATCAATATTCACCTTATAAATATAACTTCCTAAAGAAAAACCAAGTAATTTAGACAAATTACTATATAAGGATATATCTGTTACTCCAGCTTTAATAGACTTACTTTCCTCTATTACAAATAAATTGTAATTAAGTAGAACTATCGATATTAATAAGTAATAAACAAAATAAAATGTTAAGACATAATATAAATTTATGTTATTCTTAAGAATAAATACTACTACTGAAAAAACTATTAAAATATAATATAAATACTTTGTTTTTATACTAGTTAAAATCCTGAAATAACTAGTGTCTAGAAAAATAAATATTTCTATCAAAGTCGTTATTAACAAAATAAAATATATAGGAAAATTATATACAGATATAAATTTCACCGTTATGTATGAATATAAGACACTCAAAATTAAGTTCAAACATAAATACAAACTTCTCGCTAATTTAACATTAAATTCTATAAAAAACACCTCCTATATGATTCACTCTCGCTTTATATTCACTATTCTTCTTGAATCTGTTTTTTTTGTTTTTAACTATATTAACGTGTTTTTCTCTTAAAGTCAATATTTTCTGAATATTACGTTTATTTTTCTTTTAATTTCTAGTAAGTAAGTTATTTTTACTAATAAATTCGGTGGTTCTTGAAATAATAAAAAAGGTTGTATACTAAATCCGGGGCATGGAAAAATTCCAGCCCCGGATTTCAATTTTTTATATGCAAAAAGACAAATATCCAATATAATTAAAGTGTAGAAAAATAATTAACTAAGAAAGGATATTTGTCATGTCTAATTTTATCACAAATTTACTATTAATAAAAGACCAAAATATAACTATGGAGGATAAAGT
>CAKMQF010000043.1 GCA_927911745.1 uncultured Gemella sp. | reverse complement strand
ACTTCTTTTGCGAAATTCATTTCGTGAGTAACTATTAGCATAGTTAATCCTTCTTCTGATAATTCTTTGATAACATCTAGTACTTCTTTTACCATCTCTGGATCTAGAGCACTAGTAGGCTCATCAAATAACAATACTTCTGGTGAATTAGCTAAGGCACGCGCGATTGCTACACGTTGTTTTTGCCCTCCCGAAAGGCTATTTGGATAAACATCTTTTTTATCTTCTAATCCTACACGTTTTAACAACTCAATTGCCTTTTTCTCAATATTTTCAGCAGTGTCGTCACCGAACGTTTTTGGAGCAAGTGTAATGTTTTCTAATACACTCATATTTGGGAATAAGTTAAAGTTTTGGAATACCATTCCAACTTTTTTTCTATATTTATTAATATTTTGTTTAGTAATATCTTCACCGTTGTATAAAATCTGTCCACTTGTAGGTGTTTCTAATAAGTTCACACAACGTAACGCCGTACTCTTACCACTACCACTTGAACCTAGAATTACAATTTTCTCCCCTTTTTCAACACTGATGTTTACACCTTTTAATACTTCTAATTTCCCGAATTTTTTATGTAAATCTTTTATTTCTAATAACAATTTCTTCACCTACTTCGTTAATTTTTTCTCTAAACGTTTTTACCAATAGTGATAATATTGATGTAATTATAAAATATATTGCAGCAGCTACTAAGTATGGTCCAAATGTTTGGTATGTAGCATTTTTTACAGTGTTTGCTGTAAACATAATATCTGCTACTCCTACAAAGTAAACTATTGAAGATTCTTTTACTAATGAAATAAACTCATTACCTAAAGCTGGTAAGCTATTTTTTAGAGCTTGTGGTAAGATGATTAATTTCATAGTTTGGAAATAACTTAATCCTAAAGAACGTCCTGCTTCCATTTGACCTTTATCAATCGCTAAAATTCCTGAACGGAATATTTCACTAACATATGCTCCAGAGTTAATTGAAAGAGCAATTATCGCTGACATAAATGGTGTGAATGAAATACCGATCTCTGGTAGTGCAAAATAGATAATCATAATTTGCACTAATATTGGTGTATTTCTAATTATTTCTACATATACTGCTGCTATTACATTAAGTACTTTGAAAGTACTAATTTTTGCTAAACATACCACAATTCCAAGTATTAATCCTACTAGTAAAGCTATAAGTGAAACTTTTAAAGTTGTTACCGTAGCTTCTAAATACGCTGTGTAATAATTTGGAAGAAAATCAAACATTCTATTTTATACCTCTCTTTTATTCGCTTTGTGCAGCAACTTTAGCATATTTATCAAGCTCTTTTTCAAATGCTTTTTGATCTTGAATTTCTTTAATTACTGCGTTAACTTGTTCTAATAATTCTTTGTTACTATCATTTTTCCTTTTTTGAAGGCAATTGCCATACCAGTTGCTTCTGGATCGTTATCTGCAGTAAATGTACTAATTTTAATATCAGTGTATTTGTTCATTGCAATTTTCGCAACGTCGTCTGGAATTAATACTGCATCAATTTTTTTGTTTTTAAGATCTTGTAATTAAGCTTGGTACGCAGTTAAAGCTTGGATATTTTTATCATCCATTTTTAGTTGTTCTTTAGCATAAGTCTCATAAGTTGAACCTTTTTGAACACCGATTTTTTTGTTTTTAAGGTCAGCTACTGATTTGATTTCTTCACTATCTTTATTTACTACGAAAATACCTTTACTTGTGTAATAAACATCTGAGAAATCAACTGCTTTTTTTCTTTCCTCTGTTGGGTTAACTCCAGAGATTACCATATCAACTTTGTTAGCATTTAATGCTGCGATTAATGAATCAAAAGCCATTTGTTGAATTTCAACTTGAACACCTAACTTTTTAGCAACTTGCTCAGCTAAGTAAATATCAGCACCAACAACTTTTTTTATTACCATTTTCTGTTGTTAAAAACTCATACGGAGGATAGTCTGGAGAAACACCTAGTACTATTTTATTTTTCTCTTTAACTTCTTGTAATTTGTTTTTTGT
The DNA here is from genome assembly GCA_927911745.1 of uncultured Gemella sp. Classification (GTDB taxonomy): domain Bacteria; phylum Bacillota; class Bacilli; order Staphylococcales; family Gemellaceae; genus Gemella. Next base: position 26,606 of record CAKMQF010000043.1, on the reverse strand, counting down.
ACTGCTACTTGAGCATGCTGTTAATGTAACTACTGTAATAATTGATGTAATGAATAATAATAATTTTTTCATTGTCTTGTCTCCTTTTTTCTTTATTATATTATATAACGATAGAAAAGAACAAATTATAAATAAAAAAACTCCTTGCAACTAGTTATCCTAGCTACAAAGAGACGAATTTTCGCGGTGCCACTCTTTTTGATATACTAAATCTAAGAAATATACAGTCCATGGTCTGTATATAGAGGCCCGATATAAATAAAAAAGTCTTTTTATAATTTCCTAAGAAACTATAAAAAGACGAAATCAATTCCGCGTTGCCACTTTTCTTGGTATTTAGCATACCCACTCAATCTCTTTAAGGCAGAGTTACCAATTATTTAATAATTGCCTAAAAAGTGCGTTCATCTAGAAAAATTACTAACCTCACACCAACGTTAGCTCGCTAAAAATTTTTTACCAAATTACTATTCTTTTCTAAAGGTTTTAGTTTTATTGTTAATTATTTTACACCCTAAGTATTTTCTTGTCAAGTAAAAAATTATTATTTTTTAATTTTTTGTTTTATCTTGTTTCATTTTTATGAATATTTTAAAAAAAGAACTCAATGTTTGTCCCTTCATTGAGTTCTTTACTTATTTCGAAAAATTATTTATTTAATAGATTATACAATGTTTTAACATGTACTCCAGTAGCACCTTTTGGAAGGTATTTTTCAGCTTTTGATAGGTATGCAGTTCCAGCTATATCTAAGTGTACCCATGGAACATCATTTGCTACAAAGTTTTCGATAAATAATCCAGCAGTAATAGTTCCACCAAGTCTTCCACCTGTGTTTTTAACATCAGCAACAGAAGATTTATTTAATTCTCTAAAGCTGTCATCAGCTGGTAGTTGCCATACTCTTTCTCCCGCTTCTTTCGCAGCTTTACTTAATTCATTAAAGAATTCTTGGTTATTCGTTACTGCTCCAGTATAGAATTCTGCTAACGCCACTAAACATGCTCCTGTTAATGTCGCTAAATCAATTACTTTGCTAACTTTTAATTTTTCAGTAGCGTAGTATACTGAATCTGCTAAAGTAATACGCCCTTCTGCATCTGTATTTAATACTTCTACAGTTTTTCCTGAAAGTGTTGAAATTACATCACCTGGCTTATATGAACCACCAGCTATCATATTTTCACATGCACCAACAACTGCAATTACATTAGTTTTTAATTTTCTAGTCGCAACTAGTTTCATTGTTCCAATTACAGTTCCTGCACCACCCATATCACAGTGCATTATATCCATACTATTAGCTGTAGGTTTAATTGAGTAACCACCTGAATCATAAGTTACACCTTTACCTACTAATCCAACTACTTCGCTTTCCTCTGGATTATTTAAGTATTTCATAACGATAAATCTTGGTTTTCTATCTGATCCACGACCTACGGCTAATAAACCTTTCAACCCTAATTCTTCACATTGTTTTTCATCATATACTTCTACTTCAACACCTAAAGCTGATAATTCTTCATTAGCAATATTAGCAAGAGTTTCTGGATATAAGTACTCTGCTCTTTCATTTACTAGATCACGTGAGAAGAATACTCCACTCATAATATCACGAGCTTCATTTACTACCTCTTCTAAATTCTCTAGATTTTCTTCTGTAGATAAATTAATCGTTATTTCTGGAGATTCTTTTCTATCTGATTTATACTTATCAAATTTATAAGTTGCATGTAATGCACCTTCAACTGCAGCATTTACAAGCTTTTCAGTTGAAACACTCTCAACTTTAGGTAAAGTAACAAATACTTCTAATTCTTTGTTACTTTCTAATACTTTAACTAGTTTAAAGAATACTTCTCGTACCTTATCTTCTACTAGTTCCTCTTTTTTTCCTAATCCTAAAAGTATTTCTTTTTCTCCATTAAATGGTAGATTAGCGTATACTTCATTAAGTTTTCCAGAGAATAATTCTCTTTCTTTTGTATATTCTAATAACTTACTTTCGTATGCTTCATTTTCAAATATTGGTGTTACTTTTACACCTGTTTGTTTATTAGTAAAAAATTTCATAATTTTCACCTCGTACTTTGTACGTCCTTTCTTATCTTATATTTTCTAAAATTTGTTTGGCTACTTCCTTAGCTTCCAATACCGTATTTTCTAGAGTTGTACCTTTTTTGGACTTCCCTATGATGAATACATTCGGATATTCTTTTTTCATATAATCATTAAACTTGTTTATATTTTTATTATATTTCTTACAGCGAAATCTATAATTATCTTTCACCTTACTTACGTAGTATCTACTTACTTTACCTATCGTTCCATGGACTTTAGTCAATTCTTTTTCAATTATTTCGATTATTTCAGAATCACTTTTATCCATTAACGCGCTAACCGCTTCTTCTCTATTTATATAAGCTCTAACTATTTGTATACCACTCATTTTAATATCGATCCACTTATTACTTACGTACTCTAACTTTGTCACATATTCACTATCATCTTTCGGAAAAATTATTTCTCCAATTTCACGATTAATATGTAATTCATCTCTCTTAAAAACAAGCGTGACCACTATGTTAGAAACATATTTCATATCTGAATAAAATTCAGTAATTTTTTCGTCTCCATTAAACCATGGTAAAAAATTCTTTTGATTTAGTGTAACTATTACATAGTCATAATAATATATACTACCATTTGAATGAACTAGATACTTATCACCTTTTTTTTCTATTTTTTCAATCTTACGGTTTAACTCTAAAAATACTTTATCTGAAAAATTCGATTCTAGAGTCTCTATAAATGATTTTAAAGTAAATTTTAGTCTGTATTCTGAACCTACAGTAATATTATCTATAACATTCCTGTCATACATATCTTCTAAAATTTTATTAATATCTTCTTTTTGAATCGTTAAAAATGATAGTTCCGGCATTAAACTTACCATACTTTGCTTAGAAATATCACTTGCATAATGGCTTGTCAATAAAGGCTCAATTAACTTATCATAAATTTTCTCATTAATTATAGCTTTAAAAAATTCTTCAACTGTTAATTCCTTTATATCTTCATCTTCTAAAGTATTATACATATTATACATAATAGATAGTTTTTCTTTAAAAGTGAATAAATCTGACAATAACAACTCTCTTTTATCTAAAGGTACCCCATAAAGCATTTTTTTCTGGTAGGTATTTAATACCTTCTTTTGTAAAAAATACTTTTTTAGTCATACCACTTTTTATTAGATATCGATGCAGACCTAGTTCAATCATTAAGTAAAATAGTACACCTTGTTCACTAATAGAATTATGCCATCCATTATCATAAATTTCCTGGCCTAACTGAAATTTCCCAAACCTATCATTAGCAAATTCTAGATCTCTTTCTATTAAATCAATATTGAACTTTCTTGAGTTTACCCCTGAGAATTTATCAAGAAAATAAGCACAGCTCACTCCTGATAAATCTCCTCCTATTATTGCTATATTTTTCATGCTATTACCTTCTATTTTACTTTTTCAATAAAAAATCTTAGCTATAATATTAGCTAAAACTACCGATGCAATAATTATAACTATAGTCATTCCTTCAAAATTACTAAATAATACTGCAAATAATGCAAGTAATATTGTTGTTATTAACATTACAACAGTCAATAATTTCTTAAAGCTATCGATTTTAATACTTTCAACAACTGGTAATATACTATGCCAAATATTATTACTCATCTGTTTATATAGAGGAACAAGCTGAATAATTGTTAAGTAACTATAAGATATTATAACTACTGCACTGACATAAGGATTTTTAAAACTAAAAATTATTAATCCCGATAGTAGCATAAGCCTTAAAGCTAAAAACACTGTATTTTCCTGTCTTAAAAAGACTCTATAATAATAATATTTAAAACTATTTTCTTTTTTGAAATTGTCTTTAGTTAATTTAGGTAATAATGTATCAAAATATTTTCTTCTAGCTACTTTTACTCCGCTTAATGGTACATCCACAAACATATTCACGAATTTCAAGTAACTTTCCATACGATGTTTATCGTACTCAGCCGCTTCATTCCATTTAACAACTAGCTTTTCTTGGTCTTCTGAACTCTTTGAGCCCGTAGAATTCTTAATAACATAATATGCGCAGAATGCCAAGCCAATTATACCAGTCATATCAGCTATATGAATATAAGTATTAATTATGAATACTGCAATTATCTGTATAAAAGTCACTATAAATTGTAAAATTTTAATCCAAATAATTTCTTTATAGTGAATAACTTGAACGTATTTTAATAAATTGTTTATTACAATTACCATAAGCAGTAAAAATATAGATAATTTATCAATATTACCGATAATATTAGTAATAGGCTTAACCGCAAAATAAAAGATGACAAACGCTATAATGTGTGTTACCGATACATTTATAACAGTTTTTTTACCAACGTTTTTATAGTACTTCTCTAATGGTAATAAAAATACTGCATCTGCTTCTTTTATATACGTTTTAATCTTTGTACTTATCAAATAGTAACTAAATGCTAATGATGCAGCTATAAATACTGAGTATAATTCAAAATTGGCTCGCTACAGCTATCCATTTAGAATAATTAATCAATGCTGCTCCTAACACAATAATAAGAAACATAATTAGGTGCGAATTAAAAATATACTTACTATAGGTTAGTTTTAGCTCCTGCTCTTTCTTGCGTCTATCCGCAAAGATATTCTCAATATTACTCATTACTATCTCTCACTGTTAATGATAGATAAATTTCATCTAAAGACGCACCTGCCATATTAAATTCAGCCCTTAGTTGTTCTAGATTACCATTCGCTAGAATTTTTCCTTCGTGAATAATAACAAAGTTGTCACAATACTTTTCTGCTGTAGCTAGTATGTGTGTAGACATCAATAAACTAGCTCCATTATCTCTTCTTTCACACATCAAATTAATTAAGTCATTAATTGCAATCGGATCAAGTCCTAAAAACGGCTCATCAATTATATATAAACTCGGTTCTACTAAAAAGGCACAGATAATCATTACTTTTTGTTTCATACCCTTGAAAAGTGTACTGGGAAAAACTTCTTCTTATCGCTTAGTTTAAAAAGCTCTAGTAATTTATCTGCTTTTTCCCAAGTATCTTCCATATCTAATCCATAAGCCATTGCTGTTAGATTTATATGTTCTTCTAGTGTTAATTCTTCATATAAAACAGGCGATTCTGGAATATAACTTATACTCTTTCTATATTTTTCATTATCACGAGTAATTGTAATACTATTAACTTTTATCTCACCTTCCATAGGTCTAAGTAATCCCAATATATGCTTAATTGTAGTACTTTTACCAGCTCCATTAAGACCAATTAGCGCTGTTATGCTACCTTTAGGTATTTGTATATTGATATTATCTATAATCTTTCTACGATTATATCCACCACCAAGATTGCTAATTTCTAATACATTAGTCATTGTGCTTATCTCCTCTTTTTAACTTTTCTAATATTTCATCAATTTGTTGAAATGTATCTTCTTTACTATAACTATTATTTATAACAAAATGACCTAATGTTGCTTTTTCCCTTGGGCTCATTTGACTTTCTATACGTTTAACAGCTTCTTCTTTTGGTAAAGAGTTCCGCGTCATTAGTCTTTCGAGTTGTACATCTTCATCTACATATACAACTACTACTTTTTCTACCAAATCTACAAAATTAGCTTCATATAATAATGCTATATCTAAAAAGACCAGATCTTCATCTCTATGTTCTTCTTGTAATTTTAAAATTAATTCTTTAATTTTAGGATGAATAATACTATTTAAGATTTTTAAATTGTTATCATTACCAAAAACTAACTTACCTAATTTTTCCCGACTTATTTCATTATTTTCTAAAATTTCATCACCAAATTTTTCAGCTAGTTTTCTTTTTACATCATCGCTAGTAAGTGCAACATGTCCAAGTTTATCAGCATCAATAATGGTATACCCCTTAGCTATCAAATAGTTTGATACAGTACTTTTCCCACATGCTATACTTCCTGTAATTCCAATATTCAAATTATCATCTCCATTAAATTACTTAAATACAATTTTATCATAAACTGCAAGCATTTACCATAGTTTAAAAACTATTCATTCTCTTTACTGAATAACTAAAAAACATGCTTTAATATAAAATAAAAGATTAACAAGTTTTAAACTCATTAATCTTTTTTCAATATTAATTATCCTTTATATGGATGAATGTCCATTTCTTCTAGTTTAACGAATTTTTTTCTTCGTTACTAATTTAAATACTAAATACATTACTACACCAACAGCCGGACAAACTAAGTTATACGACATTTTTACAAAACCACCTATTGAGTAATCAGCCACTAATTGTAGTAATATTATTGTTGCAAAAGAAAATAGTGCAATGTATGATCCTACAACACCTGTTTTAGATGTGTAAGGAAGAACATCTTCAGCTTTTTTCCCTTGCTTCACAATTGCTCTTCTCAAACGAATTTGAGATATTAGAGAAATCATCCAAATAATCATTACTATAATACCAACCATAGAAAGTAGCATGTAGTAACCACTTGGATTTAATCTTTCAAAAATGAAACATAAAACCATAAACACTGCTGAGAAAGTTAACGCAAATACCGGTACTGAATTTGTATTTAATTTTTTAAATGCTTTAGGCCCGTAATTATGTGAACTTAATGAAAATAGCTGTCTACTAGAAACATACATACCTGAATTTGCTGCTGATAAAACTGATGTTAAAATTACAGCATTCATAATAACTGCCGCCACTTCTAAACCAATATTTTGGAATACAATTGTGAATGGAGAGGCTGTTACATTATTAGTATCTAGTAATCTTGGATCATTCGCTGAAACTATTGAAGATATAATCAACATTGTAGCGATATAGAATATTAATATTCTCCAGAATACTTGTTTAACTGCCTTAGGCATTGTCTCTTTAGGATTTGGTGATTCACCTGCTGTAACTGCTACAACTTCTGTTCCTCCAAATGAGAATGCTGCAGTTGAAAGAACACCAAATAATCCCAATACACCTGCGCTACTTGTTTTTTCACCATTTTGAATAAATGTATGAATACCAGCTTCACTATTCCCAGTAGCTCCAAAGATGATTGCAGCTCCTACTATTAAGAATGCGACAACTGTCATAACTTTTATTATTGTTATCCAATATTCAACTTCGCCAAATACTTTAACACTTACTAAGTTTAATAAATATAAAAATACTAAAAAAACAATACAAATCGAAAATGTTGAAAATTGTCTAAAGAATTCCCAGTAATGTAATATTTTCGATAATGTTATTATATCAACACTTGCTACTAAAATCCACAGTATCCAGAACAACCAACCAACTCCAAATCCTACTCCTGGATCTATAAATCTAGTTGCATATGCTCCGAATGAACCCGAAACTGGATAAAATGTCGCTAATTCTCCTATAGAAGCCATTAAAAAGTAAATAATAACTCCAATTAATGCATAAGTTAAAACTGCTCCGTAAGAACCTGCTTTACTAACTACCGCTCCACTTGCCATAAATAATCCGGTACCTATACATCCACCTATAGCTATCATACTAATATGACGAGCTTGCAGTTTTCTTTCCATCTTTGAATCTGCCATATTTTTCATCCTTTCATTAATTTATTATATAAATATAGATTATACAAGATTTAATAGCATTTGTAAATAAATTTTCAGACTTTTTTCGATAATTTTTTCAATTTTTATACTTATAACGTAGTTGTGCATTTTTTGAAAATGATATCACCTATCAATTACGAAAATTTTATTTTTTATATTTCAAAATATAATATATTTATTAAAATGCTTATAAATATATTATTTTACATCAGTTAATTATGAGATATTTATTATATATTTTATATAAATTTATTTTTCAGGTATCATTTAAGAACTATATAGAAAGCATTTACAGAATTATTCTTTGTGATATAATTTTTGTATAAAAATATATTAGATATATTAATGTTAGGAGGCATTATTATGACAACATTTTACAACGAAGCTAGGGAATTTGCAAAAAAATATATAGATCCTATTGCAAAAGAAATAGACGAACAAGAAAGATTTCCTGAAGAAGTATTTAAAGAGTTAGGAAAAGCAGGTTATTTCAAACTTATGATACCTACTGAACTTGGTGGATTAGGAAAAGATATGCAAGAACATGCAGATGCTTGCCGTGCTTTTGCTAAATCAAGTGCTACCGTAGGTCTATGTTATATGATGCATAATGTTGCACTAAACTGTGTTCTTTCTTATGCCGACGATAATCTAAAATCAAAAATTTGTAAAGACATTGTTGAAAATGAAAAATTTATGGCACTTGCATACAGTGAATTAGGGACTGGAACACACTTCTACATCTCAGATGTAAAAACTGAATTTAAGGATAATTCAGTAGTATTTAATGGATTAAAAAGTATGGTGACTTCTGCAGAATTTGCATCTTATTATCTTGTTCTTACTCCTTCAGATGTTGAAGGTGGAATTGACAACTGGGTATTCCCTCTAGGTAGCGATGGTCTAGAATTCAAACCATCTACTTGGCATGGTCTAGGAATGCGTGGTAATGTTTCTTGCCAAATGGCAATTAACGACGTTGAATTAAATAAAGAACTACGTATTGGTCAAGCTGGATCAGGAGTTGACCAAGTATTCACTATTGTAGCAACATACTTCATCACAGGACTTGCTGCTGTCTACAGTGGTCTTTGCGAAGCAATACTAGAAGAAGCTGTCGCACATACTACTAATAGAAAATATCCTGATGGAAAATCTCTAAGCGAAATTGAAACAGTACAAATTCATCTTGCTAAAATCTATAGCCAAACTAATGCAGCAGTTCTTGGAACAAACGAAGCAGCTCGTAGTTTCTTAAATAAAGATGCTGATATGCTAGCTAAAATCTTATCAGCTAGAATTTTTGCTAGTGAAGCTGCTATTGAATTAGCTCGTCTTGGTATGCGTGTTGGTGGTGGTAAAGCATATAACCGTGTTGGAAATATGGAACGCTACCTAAGAGATGCATTCGCAAGTCATATTATGGCGCCTAGTGTTGACGTGCTTACTATCTGGTTAGGAAAAGCTATCACAGGTCAACAATTACCATAGAATTTAACTGTAAGTTTTAAATAATTCGTATTTTCATAATATGTAGTAATATCCATATTATAGTTATATTGATATATAAATTCAAATCATATTTAAGGAGCTATTTATAATATTATTTGCTTTTTAAGTATTTAAAATTTAATAGTCCCTTTTTTTTAAGGAGAATATTATGAATAATTTTTATAAAGATGCTAAAGAATTTGCTATAGCTAATATTGAACCATATGCTAAAGAAACAGATAATAATGGAGAATTCCCTAAAGTAATATTTGAAAAAATTAAAAATGCTGGTTATCTTAGTCTTTTAGTCCCTAAAGAGTTTGGTGGTAAAGGACTAACTCTTGTAGAACACGAATCAGTATGTAGAGCATTCTCTGAATACTCTTCATCGGTTGGCCTATGCTATATGATGCATAATGTTGGATTAGTAACAATTTTAGACCATGGTAGTGATAAATTAAAAAAAGAAATTTGTGAAGCTGTGGTAGATAATAAAAAAATGCTAGCATTGGCATACAGCGAGAGTGGAACTGGTACTAATTTTATGAATACAACAGAAATAACTGTTGATTATCAGAAAGACTTTGCAATATTTAATGGTAAGAAAAGTATGGTCACATCTGGTAATTATGCGGATTACTATGTAACTTTAGTTCCGTATAAAACTGCTGGCGAAACTGAACAATGGCTATTCCCTCTTGATTCTAATGGACTAATTTTTGCTGAAAACACCTGGAATGGTTTAGGTATGCGCTCAAATGTCTCATGTGAAATGCACATGAATAATCTTAAACTAGATTATCATTATAGAATCGGAGCTGAAGGCAAAGGAAATGAACAGGCTCAAAGTCCTGTCCCATTCTTTATTAATGGGCTTGCTGCGGTATACAGTGGACTTAGTCAAGCTATTCTAGATGAAGCTGTTAATCACACAACAAATAGAAAATATCCTGATGGTATATCTTTAAGCGATATAGAAACTGTTCAATTACATTTAGCAGAAATCTTTAAAAATACAAAAGCATCTATCTTATTATCTAAAAACGCTGCGGAAAGCTTTGTTAATGGTGAAGAAGATGCATTCATTAATATTGTTTCAGCAAGAGCATTCTCTTGCGATAAAGTAATTGAGAATGCAAGACTTGGTATGCGTTTAGGCGGTGGTAAGGCTTATAATTGTCACGGAAATATGGAGCGATTCTTACGTGATTCATTAGCAGGACAAGTTATGGCACCCGGTCTTGACTTCTTAAATATTTTAACCGGCCAATTATTAACAAATAAATAAATTAATGAAATGAGGTATATTATTATGACAAAATTAAAAGTTGGAGCTGTTATTTATGATCCTAAGGTTACTGTAATTTGGGGAATTATTGCAAAATTTTTTGAAGATGAAAACTTCCCTATTGAACCAGTTTATTACAAAGATTACAAAGGTCAAGTTGACGGTTTATTAGCTAAAGAAATTGATGTGGCTTGGAATTCTCCTTTAGCATGGTTAGATACTCACCTACGCACTAACGGAACTGCGTTAAATGGTTCTATGCGTGATACTGACCGCGATCGTAGTTCATATTTAGTAGTAAAAGCTAATAGCAACATTAACTCTATTCAAGACTTAAGAAATAAAACAATAGGTTTCGGTGCAATTGATTCGCCACAAGCTAGATTAATTCCTATTAATCACCTTCACAAACTTGGTTTAGAATTTGGAAAAGATTATACTGAAAAACGATTTGATATCGGTGTTGGGCTTCATGGTGACCATGTTGGTGGAGAACTTGATTCAGCAATTGCTTTAAAAAATGATGAAGTAGCTGCTACATGGATGTTAGATTTAAACTATAATGCATGGATTGCAGATGGAACTCTAGATGAAAATCAGGTGAAAATTTTATCAAAAACAGATTTCTTTGATCACTGTATCTTCTCAGGACATCCAGAATTAGACGTAGCTCGTTTTGAAAAATTTATAGAAGTATTACACAAAATGGATTACAATAATCCTGAGCATAAAGAAATGATGGATATGGAAGGATTAAAAGAATGGGTTTCTGGTCGTACTTCTGGATTTAAACAACTTACTGAAGCCAATGAATATTTAGATTTTTTTAAAGAGTTTCATGGTGAATAATTATGACTAATTCATCTTTCTTAGTTTCTCTTCTTGGCAGTATGCCTCGTAGTAAAAAACTATTAACCGCAAAACGAAAATTAAATAAAGGAAATATCGACTTAAAAACATATCAAGAAATCCTAGATGAAGAAACAAAATATGTAGTTGAACTTCAAGAAAATAATTATATTGATATAATCACTAGCGGTGAACTAAATCGAGATAATTATGTTTCATTTATTGCTGAACGTTTAGACGGTGTTACAATGATGAGTATGGCTGATATGTTTGACTATATTGAGGACAAACAAGGTTTTGAACAAATACTAGAAATATTAGATGTTCCTGCAATTAGTATAAAAAATGCAATTTGTACAGGAAAAGTAAAATATAATAAACCTCTGGTAGCTGATGAAATGATTGAACTAAAAAAATTAACCGATAAGAAAATCAAAGCAACATTACCAGGTCCTTATTTAATAACTAGGTCCATGTGGTTACCTGCTCTATCGAAACAATATTACGATAGCAAAGATTCTCTAGGAGAAGATATAATTAAAGTATTAAAAGAAGAAATTGATTCATTAGCAAAAATAGGCATAGATGTTATTCAATTTGATGAACCTGTACTAACCGAAGTGGTATTTTCTGAAGGTAAGACAAGATCTTTTATGTGCGCAGCATTATCTGAGAAAAAAGATCCTACTGAAGAATTAAAATTTGCTACTAAGTTAATTAAATCTGTAATTGATTATGCCAAAGAAAAAGAAATATTAGTTTCTCTTCATGTATGTCGTGGTAATTGGAGTCGTGATGAAAGTATTCTACTTACTGGACCTTATACTCCTCTGCTTCCATTATTCGAAGAAACTCTTCCTAATATACTTACATTAGAGTTTTCTACTCCTCGTGCTGGAGAAATATCTTCATTATTCAGTAGTACTTTAATAAGGGATAATTGTATACTAGGATTAGGTGTTATGAATCCAAGAACAGACGATATAGAACCATTAGAAGATATCCTAAATCGTGTAGAAGAAGTAATGAAATATATTCCTAAAGAACGAATTTGGTTAAATCCCGACTGTGGTTTTGCTACATTTGCAAATAGACCGGTAAGTACAATGGAGATAATTGATAAAAAATTAGCTCGTCTAAATGAGGCTAAAAATACATTGAGGAATTTGTATGACTAATTTATACGAATCAAATAATTATGACCTTAGTTTTAGAGGGATTTTATCAAATAATAATTTTAAATTATATACTAATAACGATACTATTACTATTTCAAGTGATATTAACTTTGATATTAATTCAGATTATAGAAGTAGTATAAATTACTTAGCTTCTTCAATACTTGGTGGTATAGCCCATACCATAATAAACGAAAGTAAACATTCCAATATAGATATTGAAGAACTTGAAGGGAAAATTCATATAGTATTAAAAAATCCTTTAACCCTATTAAATGTTAGAGGTTATAATGAAGAACCAAAAATTGATAGTTGTGTAATCACATACTATTTATATGCTGATATTGATGAAACAAATCTTATAGAATTTTGTAATTTATCACTAAAAAAATCCTTTATTTACAATACACTAAAAAATGTAATAAATTTTAAAATAAAATTTATTCTAATTGATTAGATGACAGGGAGTGATTCAAAAATCATGATTTCAGAGCAACAGAAATCGATTTTGTAGAATCACTCCCTATCGTTTAATATGTTTATATATTTTTAGTCTCCTTTCTCATCCATTACAACATAAAAAAACGAAAAATCGAGTAATTCCCGATTTTTCGTTTTTAATTTATTAGATTTCTCTTCTTGTTCTTCTTCTTGGACGTGGGTACATTTCTTGTTCTACTTCGTTTTTACCATATCCACTTGTGAATGAGCTAGCTTCTGGTTGAGCTGGACGTTGTGCTAAGATATCTCTTTCAACACTTACTCCATCTTCTTCAAATCCAGTAGCAATTACTGTAACGATGATTTCATCTGTTTTCTCTAACTCTTCGTTAAATACTGTACCGAAGATCATGTTTACTTCATCATCACTAGCTTCTTGAACGATACTTGCAGCCGCTTGAGCCTCAAATAAACTTAATGATGGTCCACCAGTGATGTTTAATAACACACCTTTTGCCCCAACGATTGAAGTTTCTAGTAATGGAGATGAAATAGCTTTTTTAGCTGCTTCGATAGCTCTGTTTTCTCCTGAAGCTACACCGATACCCATTAATGCTGAACCTTGGTCAGCCATAATAGCTTTAACATCAGCGAAGTCAAGGTTAACTGTACCAGATACGTTAATTAAGTCAGAAATACCTTGTACCCCTTGACGTAATACGTTATCTGCTTCAACGAATGCTTGCATCATTGGAGTAGATTTATCAACGATATCTAATAATCTATCGTTAGGAATAACGATAAGTGTATCTACTGCACCTTTAAGTGAGTTAATTCCTGCTGTAGATTGTACTTGACGTTTTTTACCTTCAAAGTTGAATGGACGAGTAACAACACCTACTGTTAATGCTCCTAATTCTTTAGCAATACCTGCTACGATTGGAGCGGCACCAGTACCTGTTCCTCCACCCATACCAGAAGTAACGAATACCATGTCTGCTCCTTCTAGTGCTTCTTCAATTTTATCTTTAGTTTCTTCAGCTGCTTTACGTCCTACTTCTGGATTAGCTCCAGCTCCAAGACCTTTAGTTAATTTTTCACCGATTTGAATTCTTACGTCTGCTTTAGAACGTTTTAATGCTTGAGCATCTGTATTAACTGCGATAAATTCAACGTTTTGAATTCCACTTTCCACCATTCGGTCAACGGCGTTACCACCACCGCCACCAACACCTACTACTTTAATTACTGCTGATTGATCAAATTCTTCAAACATTCTTTATTTCCTCCTGATTATTATTCAAAAAACGAATTATACATTTTAGTTATTTTATCAAAGAAGTTCTTATCTTCTTTTTCTTTATCTTTTTTCTCTTCTTCGTAATATACTTCTTCTTCCTCTTCTGTATGAGGCTCGGTAATTACGGGCGTTTCAACTTTTGAATTGCTTACTGAAATTTCTTGAACTGCAGAAACATTTTCAAATGTTGAATTTGTATTTTTAACTGTTGGTACTTCATCTGTTACTTGGTAACCAAATAAAGATTCAATTTTGTAACTACTAGTTAGTGTTCCAACAACTACTGAAAGTTCTGGCGAATTAGCTCCTATTATTTTTGGAGATCCAATTCTAACATTCATTTTTCTTAGCATATCTTTAGCTAAGTCTAATACTCCTGGCATTAGTGTTGTTCCACCAGTTAGTACTACATTTCCTTTTACTCTATTTATTCCAGCTTTTCTAAGAACATCAAATGAACGCAAGATTATTTCTTCAACTATTTCTTCAATATAATCTGCTAATTCTTTTTGAGTATATGGCTCTTCATCTGGCTCTAGATTATCTAATTCAATAATTACTTGTGGCGATGCTAAATCATAAAATGCATGTCCTTGTGTAACTTTTATCTCTTCAGCACGCTTTAAGGGAACATTTAATACGTCTGAGATAGTACGAGTAATATCTTCTCCAGCCAATTCTATTGATTGAGATAGTTGAAGTATTCCGTCCTCAAAGTAACTTACTGTTGTAAGTCCAGCACCAATATCAATTATTACTGAACCATAATCTTTTTCTTCATCGTTTAGTAATAATTCACCTAATGCATGAGAAGTACAAAATGTCTCATTACAATCTAGACGTAAATTTTCAATACTTTTATATATTGTGTGAAGATGAGTTTTAGAAGTTAAAACTCTATTTCCTGTTACTTCAAAAGTATTATGAACAGTCATACCTTTAGGTTTTCTTATATTTTCAATATCATCAAGACGATAGTAATCTGGAATTACTTGAACCACTTCTCTTTCACGTGGTAATGGTAGAATTTTTGCTTCTTCTATTACTTCTTCGATATCCCTACCATCAATATCGTGTTTTGTATCAAATTTAATTTCCGCTACACTTTTTTTAATATGAGTGTGTATACTTGGAACTGCTACATATAATGATCTTATGTCTTTATTAGCTTCACTTTTGGCAATATCTATTGCTTTTTGAATATCTCTAGATGCAGATTCTACATCGATTATGTTACCACGTTTAATAGACGTAGTTTTTACGACTCCAACACCAAGTATATTCAATTTTTCATATACTACATCTGCTATTATCACTTTTATACTAGATGATCCCAGATCTATTGAAGTATACAATTGTGAACTCAAGTCAAACACTCCTTCCTTTTAAACTTTGTTATTATAATAAAATTGTAAATACACACATATTTTATTTACACATACTAAATTATAACATAAAAATTAAAAAAAAAAATATGAAAAACTCCAAAAAAAATTAAATTTTATTAAAATATTTTCAATTTGTAATATAATTAATAACTTTTTTAATTTTATATAATTTTTGAATAAAAAAAGTACCCAAAATACAAAATTCTGGATACTTTTTTTGCTATTCATTTTTGTTATTTGTTACTGATTGTTGTTTAGTATTCTTATTATTAGTAGAAGATGCTACTTTTGAATTTGTAGTAGAATTTTCAGTTTTGTTATTTTTCTCTACTTTTTCTGTATCATCTACTTTTTCTTTATCTGTTTTCGACGTTGAATCATCTTTTAATCCTTGTCTAGATAATAATTGTTTAATATTCTCATTTCTTCTTTTTTCAGTTTTTGCAGTTTCTAAATATGCACCATTTATTAAATTTAAAGTTGTATTATTTTTATCTTCAATATATTTTGATATTTCATCATAATAATTTAATTTATCAGAAAAACTTGCTCTTAAAGCTTTTACTTTTTGTCCATCTTTCATATAAATTGTAACATTATCACCTTCATCATTTATAATTTCAGATATTTGTAGTCTTACATCTTCTTTTAATTTATTTAAGTTCTTATATACTTCATCTAGTTTACTGCTATCGTCTTTGAAATTTTCTAAGATCGGTAAATTATAATTATTTCTTACTTTTCCTGAATATGGTTTACCATTTTCCATAATTATCTCTAAACTACCGTCTTCTTTTTTATTTTGTGCGATAAAACTGTATTCCTCTACTTTTACCTTGATTGTTGATGGTAATTTCGATTGTACTGTTACGGATTTAAATATTTCGAATCTCGATTGGATATTATTACGAATTTCATCATCTTTTATAGACCAAGTTCTTAGATTATTATTAATATTTCCTGCTTCTAGTATTTCTTCTTTAGTTATTTGATTATTACCTTCCACTTCAATTGTTTTCAGTTTCAAATAATTACTAAATAGTAGTGAAAATACTGCTATAACAATTAAAAATAAAGTTACTATGAATATTAATTCTCTTCTTCTTTTTCTTTTAATCTTTTCTAATGAGCTTCTTCTTTTCTCATTATTCATTTTTGCTAGTAACCTTTTATTCTTTTTGTTCATCGCTCTTAATCCTCTTGACTAATCTTTTCAAACGTAGCTATAAATTCATCTCCACGGTCTTCAAAACATTTATATTGATCCCATGATGCACATGCTGGTGATAATAGAACTATATCATCTTCTACAGCAAGTTTGTTGGCTAAGATTGTAGCATCATCAACCTTCGTCGCTTTATGACAATCCACTCCATTAGTAGTTGCTAAGTCAAATAATATTTCTTTACTTTCTCCAACAACAACCATTGCTTTAATTCTCGGGAAGAATGGTACTAATTCCTTAAAATCAATTCCTCTATCTTTCCCTCCACAAATTAATATTATATTTTTCTCGAATCCAGAAAGTGCTGTAGTTGTAGCTACTGGATTTGTAGCTTTAGAATCATTATAGAATTTCACTCCATTATGCTCTCCAACATATTGCAATCTATGTTTTACTCCACTAAAACTATACAATACTTCGCGAATTGTTTCAATGGATGCACCTTTTATGTATGATATTAATGCTGCATTTATTGCATTTTCTACATTATGCATACCTGGAAGAGACATTTTTGTTATATCAAATAGTTCTACGTCCTTATACACTACTATATTATTTCTTACAAATACATCCGCTTCAGAATTTTCTTTTGTATCATAAAGAATTACTTGTGAATTTATTTTACTCAATTCATATTTTTCTAATTCTTTAATATTTAAAACTAGAATATCATCTTGGGTTTGATTTTTGTAGATATTTCTCTTAGCATTTCTATAGTTTTCTACGCTACCATGATAATCTAAATGACCAACGCCTAAGTTTGTAATCGCCGCTACCGATGGTTTGAAATACTTAGTTCCTTGTAATTGGAATGATGATACTTCAGTAATAATTAAAGAATTAGGATGATTATATGCTACTTCAATAGAAGGATACCCTATATTTCCTGCTAAAAAGACATCTTTATTAGCTGCTTTCAGTATATCAAACGTCATTTGTGTAGTTGTAGTTTTTCCATTAGTACCAGTAATTGCTACCATGTCAATATTAAACAATGTGTTAGCTAATTCTATCTCAGTTATAATATCAATATTTTTTTCTATTGCTCTTTGTAAAATTCAATTTCATATTTTATTCCTGGATTTTTAACTATTAAGTCTATACTATCTAAAAGTTCTAACGGATGACCACCATCAACTATTTTTACACCTAAGTTTTTTAATTCAATAGCTTTTTCATCAGTACTTAGATCATCAAATGCATTCAGTATTACATTATAGCCTAATTTATTTAAGATTTTGGCAGTTGAGTAACCACTTCTAGCAAATCCTAATACTAATATTCTTTTATCTTCTAAATTTATCATTTTATATTACTCCTACAAAATACCCTATAGCTGAAGATATAACAGCTATAATAACAAAAATGTATACAGTTTTTACTTCACCATAACCTGACAGTTCAAAATGATGATGTAATGGTGACATTTTAAAAATTCTTTTACCAGTTTTCTTGAAGTACGCTACTTGAATAATCACTGACAGTGTTTCTAATATATATACTAAACCAATAAATAAAAATGCTACTTCTTTATGTAAGATTACTGAAATTGCTGCTAAGATTCCACCTAGAGCCAATGATCCTGTATCACCCATAAATATTTTTGCTGGATTTCTATTAAATAATAAAAATCCTACAAGCGCCCCTACTATTGTTAAACAAAATACTAATACAGGGAAGTTATTTTCTTTATATGCTAATAAAGCAAATGTACTAGTTGTAATAATTGTTACGCTAGTAGCTAATCCATCTAATCCATCTGTTAAATTTACTGCATTAGAAAAACCAGTTTGCCAAAATACTAAGAAAATTATATAGAAATATGAAATATTTAAATTATAATCAAATACTGGAATATGTATATAATTAACATCTTTGTAGATGAAAGTTACTAATATATAAAATATTACAGAGAATATAATTTGTAGCATTAATTTTTTCCTTGGAGCTAATCCATCATTTTTCTTTTTAACTACGATTAACATATCATCTATGTATCCTATTATCGAAAAAGAAATAGTTGTATAAATGAACAGTACGTAGTATTTAATATTCGAACTATCTAAGAACATAGCCACTATAAGTGAAATAACTATTGCAATTATAAACGAAATACCTCCCATAGTAGGTGTTCCTTTTTTATGCATATGACTTTGTGGCCCTTCTTCTCTGATTGCTTGGCCAAACTTTAGTACATGTAAATATTTTATTAATCTAGGTAGCATTAGTACTGTCAGAAAATATGCTACCAGTAATAACGATATAGCAAATACTGTATCTGAATTACTCATTTCGTTCTCCTAACTAAATTTTTATTTTTATCTTTTCCCCTTTTTTCACAAATCTTTGTGCTTGGAATAGATTGTTGTTTAGCAAATCCATTCCCTTCGGTTTCAATATCTAATCCAGATAATTTAGCGTAGTTAAGTACGTCTACTTTCGACCATCCTGTAAAGTTTGGTGTAATAATATTTTCATCAGAGACTAATAAAAATACTCTCTCACCTTGTTTTATTACGTTCCCAGCTGAAGGATATTGGCCAATTACGTTAGTTCCACTTCCAATTGTTATTATATTTTTAGTTTTTTGTTGTAAATTAACAATTGTCGACTCTATATTTTCCCCTACAAGATTCTCCATTTGATAACTTTGAATAGTATTATCATCATTTGACTTTTTAACATTTAAGTAATTAAGTGTATTTTCCATTATAGGTTTAAAGATTTCTGAAGCACCATTTGCATTACTTGCACCTAATTCCTTCGAAGGTAATTTAATACCAACATATAGAATAACTTGTGGATCTTCACTAGGTGCATATCCTATAAATGAGTGCATTACTTTATATGGACTATTATAGTATGTACCTGTTTTCGGATCTACAACCTCTGCTGTTCCTGTTTTTCCTGACGTACTATAGTTGTCTACAGCATATCTTTTACCACCTTGGGCCCAAGTTCCGTTTACAACTCCATATAATTCTTCTTTCATTATATCTGCCGTATGTTTAGAAATAGGAGTTCCTACTACCGTTCTTTGCCCAATATTGACATCTTTATCAATTGTTTTGTCATGAATTCTTTGTAAAAAGTATGGTGCTAACATCTGTCCATCATTTAAAATTGCTGTTTCTGCTTGAACCATTTGCATCGCAGTTACCGTACTACCTTGTCCAAATACTGTTGTTGAAGCTGAAACTTTATTATTAAATACTAAATCACCAGTTGCTTCATTACCATATAATGAATTTGTACTTTTTCCAAATCCAAAGTTTTCTAAGCCTGTTTTTAATTTTTCAGTTCCCAATTCATTTAATAATGTTAACATTAAAGTATTTGAAGATTGTTGGAAACCATGACGTTGAGTAATTGTTCCCCAACCAATCTTATTCCAGTCAAAAATTGTAGCGTCTTCCACTCGATATGAACCAGATCTATAGTAACTATCTGGTTTATATATATTATTTTCTACCATTATCGACATTGTAAATGTTTTTAATGTCGAACCTGGTTCATAAGCTGAGTTATAGAAAATATTTGACCATGCACTTGCCAGATTTTCTTGAGTATTTGGATTAAATGCAGGTGTTTGTCCCAATCCTAATATCTCACCAGTTTTAGGACTAACAGCTATTGCAAACGCACTTTCTGGTTCATATTTATCATGAATATCTTTCAGTGTATTATCTATAAAACCTTGAATATTCTTATCAATTGTTAAATATATATCTGCTCCGTCAACAGGTTTAATCTCAACTTTAGGAATATTAGAAACGACTTTCCCCCATGCATCTTTAGCATAAGTAATATGCCCTTCTTTTCCTCTTAGATAATAATCAAAAGTCTTTTCGACACCTAAACGACCAGTAATCAAATCACTATCTGGTGAATTTTGAGCAAACCCTAAAAAGTTTCCAAGCATACTTCCGTTTGGATAATATCTCTTTGTTGTCGCTATAAATTCGATACCTGGTAATTTCAACTCTTCGATTTTCTTTTTGTCTTCTACACTTATATCTTTACCAGCAGTTCCAAATTCTACTTGATATACTCCTTGTTTACTAAGTATATCTTTTATCTTGTTTTTATCTAATTTTATAAATTTAGATAGTTCTTCTGCTGTTTTGTTAATATCTACAACATGTCGTGGATTTGTTTCATCCTCTGTAGCTTTATCTGAAACTACCGCTACTAGCTTGTAAGATTCAATATTGTCAGCTAGTATATTCCCATTTCTATCATAGATTTTACCTCGATTTGGTTGTAAACTACTATCTATCTTATACTTTCTATCTGCTAATTCTGAAAGATTATGTCCCCTTACAGTTCCAATTAGCATCATTTGTCCTATATTTAATATTAATATCCATACAAAGAAAAAAAACAAAAATTAGAAAAAATACAATTTTTGTTCTTTCTCGAGAGATATAATCTTTTCTTTCTAAACTTCTTCTATCTTCCAAAAACTTTAAAGTTAATATTTTCTTAAAAAGTTTTATCAATTATCTCACTACCTTTATACTATCTTTTTGAGTTTTCATTCCTACCGTCTCAGCAATTTTTTTAACTCTTTCGTAAGATGATAGATTGTTTATCATAACTTTTTGTTCATTATTATTTTTTTGTTTTTCTGATATTACAATATCATTTTTTTGTTGAGCACTTCGTAGTGAATAAATCTCTCCTTTATAGTTTAACATAACTACGTTAGCAAGTAAAATAACTCCTACAAAAACTCCATATGCAGTTTTTTCTAGTAAATTAAACTTTACTTTCTCTTGTACTTTTCTTACTCCATATTCACGACTATATACCTTTAGTGTAGCCATTTCCTTTCCTCCCCTCTATTTCGTCTGAACTTGTGCAACTCTTAATTTTGCACTTCTAGATCTATTATTTTCTTCTAATTCAATATCACTAGGATATATAGGTTTTCTTGTAATTACTTTTAATTTAGATAAACTTTCTTCTGGCATAATAGGAAGTTTTTTGGAATATCCTTTGATTTAGAATAAGAATTAAATATCTGTTTACAAATTCTATCTTCTAGAGAATGGAAGGTAATTACAGATATTCTTCCACCTACACTAACGATGTCTATTGCTTGTTCTAATGAGTCTTCAAATACTGATAATTCATTATTCACAGCGATACGAATTGCTTGGAATACTCTTTTTTGCTGGATGTCCACCAGTTCTTCTTTTAGCAGCAGGGATAGATTCTTTTTATAATTTCTACTAATTCAAAGTAGTTTCTATAGGTTTTTGCTCACGTTTTTTTTCAATATTTCTCGCTATTTGTTTAGAGAAATTTTCTTCTCCATAACGATAAAATATTTTTACTAAATCATGATAACTATATTCATTAACGACTTCATATGCACTAATTTTTGCATCAGTATCCATACGCATGTCCAATCTTGTATCATAGTTATAACTAAAACCTCTCTCAGGTGTATCTAATTGTGGTGAAGAAACTCCTAAATCATAAAGAACTCCATCAACTTCATGTACACCATGCTCTGCTAATTTTTCTTTTAAATTAACAAAATTAGATTTAATAAAGACAACTTTATCACTGTATTCAGCTAATTTTTCTTTGGCATTTTCTAATGCAACATTATCTTGATCAAATGCATATAGTTTACCATTTTTTAATCGCTTTAAAATTTCTAAACTATGCCCTGCTCCACCAAGAGTACAGTCTACATATATACCATCTTCTTTTATATCTAAGCCTTCTACAGCTTCACTTAATAATACACTATAATGTTTAAACATTTTCATCCATCCTAAAAATCAAAATCTTCTAATTCTTCTGCTATTTCTTCTACGCTAGCTTCACTTTCAACAAGTAAATCTTCCCAGCGAGTCTTATCCCATATTTCTATCCTATTTGATAAACCATTTACAACACACTCTTTATCTAAAAAAGCATGCTCTATAAGGGAGTTTGGAATATTAATTCTTCCTTGTTTATCTATTTCAACTTCAGTGGCTCCAGAAAAGAAGAAACGTTGGAAAGTACGAGCATTTTTCTTAGTGATAGGTAGTGATTTAATCTTACTTTCCACCTTTTGCCACTCTTGTAGTGAATAGCCAAATAAACAAGAGTCTAGACCTCTTGTGATAATAAATTTTTCACCTAGTTCATCTCTGAACTTTATTGGAATACTAAGCCTTCCTTTGGCATCCATTTTATTATTGTATTGACCAATAAACACTACTTCTCACCACCTTACCTTTATAATTTACCACATTTCCCCACTTTTTCCACTAATTTCTAAAAAAAAATGAATTTTTTTGATTTTTTACCATAAAAAAAAAGAAGAAGCATTTATAAACTAAAATGTTTAAAAATGCTTCTTCTTTTAATTATAATATTCTCTTTCGTTCTCACCATCTAAGAAGTGAGAAGCACTTAAAGAATGTATTCTTTCTACTATTCTTAAAGCCTTTGTTTTATCCACTGTTGTTCTTCCATTAGATAACAATTCTGCTAAGTCATCTATGCTTAAATTAGATGAGAAAAATGTTGGTAATTTTTTCTGCTTCTCTATGATTAATAATCGGGCCAAGCACCTCATCACGAATAAACTCCGTAATATTTTCAGCACCTATATCGTCAATAATAAGAATTTCTTCATCTCTTATAAGATCAATATATAAATCATAACTGTTATTACTAATCTTTGATTTTATTTTTCTAATAAATTCAGGATAGTATAAAATTGCTGGTTCTTTACCATTCTGTTTGAAATAATTATAAATACATCCCATCAAATATGTCTTACCAGTTCCTGTTGGTCCATATATATAGGCACCTCTTGTACTTTGTTTATTAAGGATACTCATACAAGTGTTTACAATTTCTATTGCTAACCTAGATTTCTTACTATTCTTGGATAAATTTTCAAATGTATATGTTAATACTCTCTTTGGAATAAATTCCGTCTTGATTCTATTCGATGTTTTTTGGTTTTCAACTTTTTGTTTATATTCATCAGTCTCTTGATAAACTATATTAACCTCTTTATCACTACAAACCAATTTTGGCTTATGTTCGATATTCAATAGTGTATCTTTTGAAATATAATATTGATAAAATTTTTCAAGATTATTTTCAACGTCAATTTTAGAAAAGTTATTATCACGAATAAACTTAATTATCTCTACATCACTCAGAACTTTTTCTGTGATAAACTTCTTAAATGAATTTTCTGTATTACTTGATACTATGTTGGATAATTTTTTCATTATACATCCCCTTTATTATATAATACTTTCATCAAATCTTTAAAAGTATCCTCATCTTCTTTTGTAACTACTCTGTCTTCTTCCTTTTTTGATTGATTAAAGCTATTTTGCCTATTTTGCAAATATTCAGGAAACGGAGCATGATTTGATTTTCGATTATTTGAATAAGATTTTTGTGTATTCTTATTAGTGCTAAAAGCTTTAGTTTTCTGATTTCTATTAGCTCTAACAAAATCTATAGCATCTTTAGCTCCAAATAATTTTTGAGCACTCCATGTACTTGCAATTTTATCTATATAATTTATATGTGGTATTGAATTTTTACCACTTTGCTTAATAGAATACTCTAATAATATATTTAGTACACCAGTAGGAAAATTATACTTACTTTGTAACTCTTCAATATTTTTAGCATCTATTTTAGAGAGTACTATTCCTACCTGCTTATTTAAATATTCTACAAAATTAGTATTATCAACTTCTTTAGCGAATTTTTCATCTTCAGTTAACTGCTCTTCTTTTTCACCAACTAGATTTTTATTTATCATACGATCAAGAGTCGGTACTTCTTGTTTTCTAACATTAACATTTAGTTGAGCGATATAATCACTAAGAACATTAATATTAATCTCGCTAGCTCCATTAGAAATTTCTACAGATTTTTCTATAGCACTAGCCATATCTTCTGGAGACATTTTATAAATATGAGCTAAACCTAAAATTTTATTTTTCACTTTTGGATCTGATATTACATCTGTTAGGTAGCTATTAGCTAAATAGAAATTTAATTTATCAAAATCAAAGAAATATTCATCAAAGTTTGGCCCATTAACACTTTTACTTGTTATATAATCAAAGCTGAAATCATTTAGATTTTCTAAACGGAAAACATCAGAAAATTTTGCTGAAATATCCTCAAAACTCTTAAAGCTTACTTTATCTAAAGAATAATAATTTACCAAATCAGAATAATTATTAGACCCCAATGTGTTTTCTAATAATTTTGCAAGCACTGGTGTATTAAAAAACTCTTCAAAACTTAATGCTTCTTTTATCTTATATATAAACTGTCCAATACCATTATTATCAAAATATAATGACTGTATTAAACCCAAAGCTTCTAATTTTTTTCTTGCAATTAAGAACTTATTGTCTGATAAACCTAGATTATCAAGTATATCATAATGCAGATAACTTTTAGATAAATTTTTATCACTTAGCATCTTACTACCAAAAAAAGTATAAAGGCTTATTGCATCGTTACCAAGTAACGGTAAATATAAGTTATGTAACTCTTTACTTCGTTTTGATGTATCAAAATCATTATAAACACAATAATAATCTTTAACAGAAAACCTATTATTCATGATTATCATCCATTACTTCGATAATTATTTGAGTATACTCTAATGCGTATATAAAATTCTGATTATAATCGTACTTGATTTTGTCATCATTTCGAAGTGGTGCAAAGAAAGATTTTACTAAAATAGGGTAAATATTATCTAATAATAATTTTGCATTATCATTCTCATAGAGTGCTCTTAGGAAATTAAACACTTTATATACAGAGTCAAGAAATTCTTCTTTATTAGGAGTACTAATATTAGTATGACTGTCGATAATAGTTGAGAAACTAAGAATATTCTTCTTATCATTTTTGTTACAAAGTTCTTAAATCATCTATAAGCTTATACATGTAATCAAAGAAAATATCATGATTTTCTAAGTAGTCATTATTAATTATCTTAGATTCATTTTTTAATAATAACTTGTTAATATTATAATCC
Organism: uncultured Gemella sp.; assembly: GCA_927911745.1. Lineage (GTDB taxonomy): Bacteria > Bacillota > Bacilli > Staphylococcales > Gemellaceae > Gemella. Next base: position 689 of record CAKMQF010000043.1, on the reverse strand, counting down.
GTAACGAATAAATAAATCTTATAAAGATCTGAAAATTCAACATCACTCAATTTTAAATAATCATGAACAATACTATTCAAGCTCTTACCTTCTTTATAAATATTATAAATAGTATTTAACCAAATAAATTCGTCAAGATTTTCTTTTTCAATAAGAGTAATTAAATAATTATTAAAATTATACTGCTGCTCTTCTTCAAAAATTATAGAAATTCTACTTTCAATTCTATTAAGAATTAAGTTAAATTCTTTTTCTAATTCTTCAACAAAATTATCATCATCAAAATCTGGTTTTAATAATGCTTTAATACGCTTAAACTCATCACTACTATTATCAAAATTATCAATTCTTTCTTGATAAACCTCGTTATATCCTGGCTTTTGTGAATGATAATAATTTTCTATAGCTTTATTAAATTCTAATACTTTTCCTAAGATTTTAATATATGCAACTTTTACATTTTTATTATTAGATATATTATTAATTAATTTTAACGCACTTAAAATGTCTTTTTTGTTTTCACTAGTTAACACTAATGTTTTCTCATCTTCTAAATAAAACATTCCCTAAACCTCCAAAAAAATATTACTACTTTATGATACTCTATTTTAAAAATAAAATCAAAATATATGTAAGAATTATATAAAAAAAGAACCTTCCAAAAGGAAGGCTCTCACTGTTGCCTGGCA
>CAKMQF010000042.1 GCA_927911745.1 uncultured Gemella sp. | reverse complement strand
TGTAATTAAGAATGACTTATCTTATTCAGAAGAACTGACTAGAAGAAATTATTTAGTTCGTTCGTCTGTAGAATTATCAGGGGAACTGGTAGAGAGTGTTGAGCAGTATAAAGGGAATTTCTATGTAAAAACAAAAGAAATTCTCATTAAAACAACTTTACTGATTTAGTTGATGAAGTGAAAGAAAAAGATAGTAGTTTTGTTGTTGCTAAATTCCATAAATAATAAAAATGATTATTGTAAATAAAATTTAGATTTTTCAGAAAATTCATTGATTTTTTTGTAAATAGTTATATAATATATATTAGAAATAGAAAATACAAATAACACAAATAGAAAAAGGAGTTAAAATGGTTAGAGTATCAAAATTTGGTGGAAGTTCGGTAGCGAGTGCTGAACAGTTTAAAAAAGTTAAGAATATTGTGGAACTTGATGATGCACGTCGTTTTGTTGTAGTAAGTGCTGTAGGGAAAGCAAATAAAGAAGATAATAAGGTAACAGACTTATTATACCTATGTTATGCACATACTAAGTACAATATTAATTTTGATAATATCTTTAAAATGATTGAAGATAAATTCGTAGCAATCAAAAACGAATTAAACTTAAAATTTGATATTGAGGGAGAACTTGCTAAGTTAAAAGCAGAGATTAGTAAAGGTATCGATGAAGAATACTTAGTGAGTCGTGGAGAATATTTAACAGCTTTATTAATGGCTGAATATTTAGGATATCACTTTGTAGATGCTAAAGATTTAATTTTCTATAATTATCAAGGTGAGATTGATTTTGAGAAAACTCAAGAAGCTTTTGATGCTGTTGTAAAAGAATATGATCGCCTTCTTATTCCAGGATTCTATGGAAGTAGACCTAACGGGGAAATTAAGATTATGACTCGTGGTGGGGGAGATGTAAGTGGAGCTATAGTCGCGAATATTGCAAATGCTAGTGTTTATGAGAACTGGACTGACGTATCTGGAATATTAATGGCTGATCCTCGAATTATTGAAAATCCACACGAAATTAAAGTAATTAGTTATACAGAACTTCGTGAACTTTCATATATGGGTGCAAGTGTTCTTCATGAAGAAGCAATCTTCCCAGTTCGCGATAAAGATATTCCTATCCAAATTCGTAATACAAATGATCCAACAGCAGAGGGAACTATTATTTCTGATAATAAACACCTTGATGAGAAACAAATTGTTACAGGTATTGCAGGGAAAAAAGATTTCTCTATTATTACAATTAAAAAACGTCACATGGCAAATGAAGTTGGCTTAATTGGAAAAGCACTTAAGATTTTTGAAGACTTTAATGTTAGTATTGAACATATTCCTAGTGGAATCGACTCGTTCTCTGTGGTTGTAGAAACAGGTAATGTTAGACCATTTATTCATGAATTAGTTGCAAAAATTAAAGCAGTTCTTGAAGCAGATGAAGTGAATGTTACTCATGAGATTTCACTTATTGCTACTGTTGGAGAAAAAATGAAAAATACAAAAGGATTATCTGGCAGATTATTCAAAGCTTTAGGGGAAGCTGGGGTAAATATTGCATTGATTTCACAAACTAATGATGAAATTAATATTATCGTAGGTGTTCATAACGATGATTACGAAAAAACTATAAATACAATTTATTCAGAATTCAAATAATATTAATAGCTTCTTATCTTACTTTAGATGAGAAGCTATTTCTTATAATAAATTATTTTTGAGGTGAAATTATGAAAATTTTACAGATTATGTGTCATCCAGATTATAATGGAGAGCATAGAGTTTCTAATATTTTGGCGAAAATTGGTGAAGATAAGTTAATCGAAAAAGGATTTAGTAGTATAGAAAAGATTAATTTATATGATCCGAGTATGCATATCCCAGTCATGGATAAGTTTATGTTCAATTATGAAGGAGAAAAATTATCAGAAAAAGAACAATATGATAAAATTCAGCAAAAAGAAATTCTTAATCAATGGAAAAGTGCTGATGCAGTGTTTATTTATATGCCACTTCATAATTTTAACGTAGTATCAAAATTTAAAGACTATGTAGATAATATTGTAATAGTAAATGAGACATTTAAATGTGATGAAGAATCTTTAATAGGTTTAGATAATTCTAATAAACAAATAACCTTTGTCATAACAAGTGGGGGAGAATTTGATAAGCATATTCAATATATTAATCTGGACTTTGCAGTTCAATATGTTAGAGGAATATTTAGTGTAATAGGAATAGATAAAGTAAAAGTTCTACGAGTAGAAGGGTTAGATTTAGCATTTAATAATAAAGAACAGTTAGTTAAAAAGGCTATTTTCGATTTGAAAGAGTGGATAGAAGAATTTTCTCATAGAAATAAATAAAGAAGGTATAGGAGACCGTTTAATATGGTCTCCTATACCTTCTTATCTTTATTTAATCTCAAATTCTAGTTGTTTTTCTTTTGATGATAGAATTTTGAATTGGCCGTTTGTTAGGTTAGCGATCCAATTTTCAAAGTTATCATAATCTTCCTGCATTACATAGATTGTATAAACGATTTTGTCGGTATACTCTAAATTATTCACGATAAAAATTAGTTTTTCCAATTTCATACTCAATTTTTCCGTTTAGACTATAATCTAATTCTAATCTAACTTCAAAAGCATCTTTTCGTTCTACTAACGTTGCATTTTTTAGCGCATTAATTACACCACCACCGTAGGCTCTAACTAAACCACCAGTTCCTAGCTTAGTTCCACCGTAGTATCTGATAACTGTGGCACAAACATTTTTTTATTTCATTTTTTTACTAGTACATCTAACATTGGAGCTCCAGCAGTCCCACTTGGTTCACCATCATCGTTAGCGCGAGTAATTTCGTTATTGTCACCATATACATAACAAGAACAGACATGAGTAGCATCGTAATGTTTCTTTTTCATTTTTTGAATAAATTCTCTAGCTTCTTCTTCGCTATTAATTCTTATAAGATGAGTAATAAATGTAGATTTTTTCTCTACAAATTCATCGTATGAATCTTCTTTAATTGTAATAAATTTCTTCGCCATAGTACCTCCTTTGTGATTTATAATTTGCTAAATTTACTATATTAATTATGATGTATTATAAATAAAATGTCAATAATTAGAATGTATTTCTCATTATACTACTTGACAAATTATACTATGCGATGTATAGTATTATGTGAAAGGAGATATTCGTATGGAAGCTCAATTAAAAAGAGGTTTATTGGAAATATGTGTTCTTGCTACTTTACGTAATTCTGAATCATATGGGTATAAAATTATAAAAGATGTTTCAAATGTAATTCCTATATCGGAATCAACGTTATATCCAATCTTAAAACGCTTGGAAGCAAACGATTGTGTTACCTCATATTCGGTAGAACATAATAGTAGACTAAGAAAATATTATAAAATTACAGATGTTGGTCTCAATAAAATTCAGGAATTTCTTATCGACTGGAAAGTAATAAGTAATGCACATAAATATATATTAGGAGATGAAAAACATGAATAAGACACAGTTTTGCGCTCTTTTGGGAAATAAATTAAAACCATATTTATCGCCAAAAGAGATGTATAAAACACTCAATTTTTTCGAAGAAATGATTGATGATCGTATTGATGAGGGCTTAAGTGAAGAAGAAGCTGTATCACAATTAGGGGATATTAATATCATCGTTGATCAAATTTTAGATGAACATAATATTGGGAAAAAACAAACAAAACTAGTATGGAGGTTTATCCCACGAAAAATCCCTACAGAGCTCGGCTTTATTATTACCGTATTATTATTTCCTGCTTGGATAACTATATTTTCTCTAGTCGCTAGTCTTTTTATAGTTATTCTATCTATAATATTTAGTATTGCACTTTCTATTATAGCTATTTTCATTGGTGGAATCTTATTAATATTAAAATCCCCATTATATCTTATTTACGAAAGAAATATTTCGTATTTCTTAGATACTTTAGGATTTGGATTTGTTAATTCAGGGGCTGGTTTAATTGGTATTTACTGGTTGATAAAAATATATAAAAAATCACGTCAAAATGGTATAAACATCAGAACAATTTTTGTGAAGATTTTCAAAAAAGAGGTGTATATAAATGAATAAATTTATAAAAATTTCTATTAGTTTTATAATTTTTTGGATTAGTATTGATAGGATTAGCAACTTACTTAAATAATGGTCATATACCTAGATTTTCTTCTAATTTTGAGAAAAAGAATTATACTGTCTCAATTAATGATGTTAAAAATTTAGATTTAGATATTATTGATTCTGATGTAACCATAGAAGAGAATACTGCTTCTAAAAATATAGAAATAGAATACTATACTGCTCTAGAACGTAAAGTTAATATAGAGCACATAGGAAATAAGTTATCTATAAAAGAAAATAAAAATATTGTGGGTATTAATTTTAATTTCTTTACTGAAAAAAGAAAACTTATTATAAAAATACCTAAATCTTCTAATATCGATATCAATTCAGTTAATAAAATAGGAGATTATTTTATTAAGAATCTAGATATTAAATCTCTTATAATTAATAGTAAACTAGGTGATGTATATATAACTAATATTTCAGCTTCAGATGCTGATATTAAATTAGCAACTGGAAATTTAAATATAGATAAGTTAAATAGTAAAAATAATTCTCTAAAAATTAATGTTGGTACAGGAAATGTTAAATTAAATAATATTAATGATTTAAAAGATATTAGTATTGATAATAAAACAGGAGATACAGATTTGTCATCATCAACAATAAAAGATATTAATATAACTAATGAACTAGGAAATATTAAGGTAAGTAATCTTCCTAGTGAAAGTTCAGATAATATTAACTTAAAAACAACTACTGGTAATATTGTTTTAAGTAATCTTACTGCAAATAATTCTATTACTCTTAAGACAACAGAAGGTGATATTATAGCTGAATTAAGTGATGATGAATCAAATTTTACAAATAACTCAAATAAAAAGAAACAATTATTCACATCTTCAAAAACTGGAACTGTAAATATAAAATTTTCAAATAAATAATTAATATCCCATCAAAAACTATTTTTGATGGGATATTAATTATTCTTGATTGTTATTAACTTCGGTATTTTGATGGGTATTTATAGTACCGATATCAGTTGTAGTATTTTACTGTTCATTGCTATTGTTAGTATTGTTTTCAGTATTACTATTTTCATTTGGACGATTCTCATTGCTTACGGTAATATCTTTTTTCAGATTTTCTTTAGTAAGTCTTTCCGGAAGATTTTCTAGTAAGTCTTCTGGTGACATTATTGTAAGATTAGTAGCTTGGTATGTATCTGGTAAGCGAAGATTATCTATTTTATATTCTTTAAGTCCAATTGCAATATGTCCTTGATAATATATATTTAATAGATCAGTTGCTTTTGGAAGCGGTAAATCAAGATTGTTTCTTAAGGCTGATGAAGCGTATAGAAGTGACAATGGACGTGGATAGTAATAATAAACGCCGTTATAAGTCACATCGTAACCATCAATTCTATGTGATACAATCTCGATATCATCATTGATAAACATCTTAATAGCTGAAGAAATTTGAGTTGTAGTTAAGTTATGTTCTACATTATCACCAGCAATATTTATAACATCGTTAATTTTTGATAGCGCGTTTAAACTTTTTGCTTTATCAATAAGAGCGTGAATAGCCTGAAGTTGACGTTGACCACGTTCGATATCACTATCATAGTATCTACTACGTGAAAAGGCAAGTGCTTGTTCACCGTTTAGTGTGTGCCAACCTTTTGTTAATTTAACAGTATTTTCTTCACCATTAGCATTTTGTTCATCCATGTCAAACGGAACATATAAGTCAATTCCGCCGAAAGCATCTACAGTTTGTTCAAACGCTTTAAAGTTTATTAATACATAGAAGTTAATTGGTGTATGTAATAAGTTTTCTACTGCATTAGTAGTTCCTTTAACATCATTATAAGCATGAGCATGAGTGATTTTATCATAGAAATAAGCACTATCATTATGTTCATCATCTTTTTCTCTCATAAGGCTAAGTGAATCACGCGGGATACTTACCATATCCATACGTTTTTTTATCCTTGTTTACAGTAGCTAAGATCATTGAATCCGTTCTACTATCTTCACGTGTTTGCCCTTGTGCTTTTCGATCATCATTCATATCAATACCCAGTATTAATACTGAGAATTTTTGAAGTTAGGATCAACCTCTTTTAAATAATTTACATTTTTATAACCTTTTTGTGCTGAACTAGAAAAGTTGAAAAACGTATATGCGGCAAAACCACCGATTCCAAGTATTAATAATGCAAAGATTGTCATTAATATTTTTCTAATCCCTCTTTTTTTAGGAGGTTCGCCTCCATTTTTGTAAGAGGGTGTACTAATTCTTTTTCGTCTAGACAATTTTTTCTTCCATCTAATATTAGACCCCTTTTTTCATTTAACTTTTTTATTATACTACATAATGACCCTTAACGCTATAATAATGAGATAAAATAATGAAAAAAACTTGATAATTTTGCATACTGTAACTGAAAAAAAAGTTGGTATTCTTTGAAATTTTCAAATGTTTATATTAAAATAAAATAATAAGTACAAAAAATAGGAGTGCATTATGCCAGAATTACCAGAGGTTGAGAATATAAAATTTGGACTCGAAGAAGTAGTAATAAATAAGAAAATTGTTAATATAACATATTCTAAGGTTGTTGAAGATAGTCATAAAATAGGAAAAATGGCTATTGTTAAACAAAAACTTAGCTCTTTTTCAGATAGTGTGAAAGGTAAAGAGATTGAAAAGTTATCACGTAGAGGAAAGTATTTATATTTCACATTAAATGAAGGATATATTATTACTCACTTTGGAATGACAGGGGCATTCTTTTTGGTTAAGGATATAGCTGAGATTACCAACAAAAATTATTATAAACATCAACATGTAATCTTTGAATTATCTACTGGAGAAAAATTAGTCTATAGTGATATTAGAAGATTTGGCGAACTTAGGTATATTGATGATATAACGAAATTTAAACCATTCATAAATCTTGCCCCAGAACCATTTGATAAGAAGGCAAAAAAATATTTCTTAAGTAAATTGGAAGAAAATAAATACAGGGAGCAATCTATAAAAGCACTACTCTTAGAAGGAAATGTATTTTGCGGTTGTGGTAATATCTATGATTGTGAGGTATTATACCGTCAAAAAAATTCATCCTTTGACAAAAGCAAGTGAACTTTCTAAAAAAAAGAAGGAAAGTTTATTTAAAGAATTGGTTGATATTTTGGATTTTGCAATCAAAGAAGGTGGTTCTACTATTTCTGATTATGTTCATGCTGATGGTGGAGAAGGGAATATGCAAAATTTCCATCAAATATATGGGAAAAAAGTTTGTCCTCTAGGTCATGATGTGGAAAATGTAACAATAAAAGGGCGTTCGAGTCACTTTTGTCCTATTTGTCAAAAAAAAATAAATAAAAAGGAGAATCAATGGAAAGCAGAATAGAATTTTTAAAGAAATATATAAGTATAATTATTGGATCATTAATTTTTGCGGCGGGATTAGAATTTTTCTTAATTCCTAATAATATATTGGATGGTGGAGTAATTGGTGTATCTATTATTGCACGTCACTATTTGGGATTACCACTTGGGATTTTCATACTAGTCTTTAACATTCCATTTTTATATTTGGGATATAAGCAGATAGGTAAAGGATTCGCGATAGCTTCTATTTTTGGAATTGTTATCTTATCTTTTGCAACTTCATATTTTCATGATTTTCCACCACTTGTTACGGATCCATTCTTAGCATGTATTTTCGGTGGGATAATCCTTGGAATAGGAGTAGGATTAGTTATTAGAAATGGTGGTACGTTAGATGGAAGTGAGATGTTTTCTATCTATGCTACAAAGAAATTACCGATTTCTGTAGGTGAAATGGTCCTTGGGATAAATGTTATTATCTTTATTGCTTCTGGATTTGTATTCACATGGGAAGCGGCACTTTATTCAATGATAAGTTATTTCGTTGCATCTAAAGTGATGGATATCGTTATTGAGGGGCTTAATGATTCTAAATCGGTTATGGTTATTACGAGTAACTATCAAGTAATAAGTCAAGAAATTCAAGACAGATTAGGTCGCGGTGTAACTCTATTACATGGAGAAGGTGGTTATTCAGGGCAAGAAACAAAAATCATCTTTTGTGTAATCACTCGTATTGAAGAATCAAAACTTAAAAAAATAGTCTTTAGAAATGATAAGAATGCCTTTCTATCGATTGGAACAGTTAGTGAAGTAAGTGGAGCTAACTTTAAGAAAAAAGATATACACTAATAAAAAATCCTTTGCAGTTTTTTCTGCAAAGGATTTTTTATGATATAATTAGTATAAAGAGGTGGGGATTATGGAAGAATTATATAATTATCTTAATAAGGGTGAGAAGGTTTATTTGTTAGAAAGAAGAAAAACGGTAAAATTTTGGCATATACTATTAGACCTTGTGGGCCTTTTATATTTGGCTGGTGTATATGGGAGTGATAAGACTTACGATTGCTACTTGGTTAAGTTTGAAAAATATTGGGAGATATTAGTGTCTAAAAAAGGAAAAGCACTAGAGAAAATTAAGCTTAAAGATAAATTTGAAATAAAAAAGAACTTTCTTTGTGATGGTTATAAGTATAAAGTTCACCATGAAATTACACATGAACTACATAACTATTTGAAATATTCGTGCTAGTATGAGCAAAAATTGTCTAAATATGTTATAATAGACTGATAAATTTTTTAAGGATAATAAAATGAAAATCAAAGAAATAATAGTAGTAGAAGGAAGAGATGATACTAATAGGGTAAAAGAAGCAATAGATTGTGATACATTTGAAACTAATGGTTCTGCCTTAACTAAGAAAAAAATAAGAACGTCTAATCTTTCTAGAAAAACAAGAGGATTAATAGTTTTAACGGATCCTGATTATGCGGGAAAGAGAATTAGAAGTATTATAGAAAAAAATATCCCGACGGCAAAACATGCATATATTTCAAATAAAAAAAGCCGTAGATAGTAAAGGGAAAATAGGAATAGAAGCTGCGAGTAAAGAAGATATTATAGCGGCTATAAAAAATCATTATACACCGATGGATGAGGTGAAAAATGATATAAGTAATGAAATATTGATAGAGTTAGGTTTAGTAGGTGGATCTACTTCAAAAGTTCTAAGAGAAGAACTTTGTGAAAGGTTAAATATAGGATATACTAATGCTAAACAATTACTAAATAAACTTAATATGTATAATATTTCTAAAGAAAGATTATTAGATGAAATGACAAAAATAAGTAAAGGATTAAAATAATGATAGGAACACCTAAGAAAACTTTTGAGATACTAAAAAAACATGGATTCACGTTTAAGAAGAGTTTAGGACAAAACTTTTTAATAGATGCGAATATCTTAAATAGAATTGTTGATGGAGCTGGAGTAAATGGAAATGTAGGAGTAATAGAAATTGGACCTGGGATTGGTTCTCTTACAGAAGCGCTAGCTAAAAAGCTAAAAAAGTAATTTCATTTGAAATTGATGGCAGACTTCTACCGATTTTATCGGAGACACTTGCTGATTACCCTAATGTTGAGATTATTAATAATGACATCTTAAAAGTCGATGTTGATAAAATAATCACTGAGAAGATGTCAGATTGCGAAAAAATTATGGTAGTAGCAAACTTACCTTACTATATTACAACTCCAATTTTAACTCATTTAATCGAGAATACTGAGAAAATTGATGGTTATGTAGTTATGATGCAAAAAGAAGTTGCTAATAGACTAAATGCGAAGGTGGGAACAAAAGATTATAACTCATTAACAATTTTATTAAATTACTATACTGATGTTGAGTATCTATTTACTGTACCGAAAAAAGTATTTGTACCAGCACCAAATGTTGAAAGTGCAGTTGTAAAAATTATGACTAAAGAAACTCGAGAATTTGAAACTGATGCTAAATTCTTTAAATTCGTACGTTCGTGTTTCGTTCAACGTAGAAAGACTTTATTAAATAACTTAATTTCAAGTTATGGTAAGGATAAAAAACAAGACTTACAAAATGCTTGTGTAGATAGTGATATTGAGCCAGGGAGAAGAAGTGAAACTCTAAGTTTAGCAGAATTTTATAATCTATATAATAATTTAATAAATAATAGCTTAATCTAAAGGGTAAAACATGGAAGAATTAAAAACTATAATAACTGAATTTAGGGGAAAAAGAGGATGGGAAAAGTATGATACTTTAGAAAGGTTTTCTAAAAGTATTTCAATAGAAGCGGCAGAGCTACTTGAACATTTTCAATGGGATGAAGATGGCGATAATATTCAAGAGATAAAAGATGAACTTGCAGATGTACTAATTTATGCTCTTGCAATGTGTTATCATCTAAATGAGGATCCTAAGAAAATAATAAAAGAAAAATTAGTAGATGTTGCAAGACGATATCCAGAAAAATAAAACGAAAAGAGGTGTGAGTAATGCTCACACCTCTTTATGCATATAAGTTTGATATAAAAAAAAGTAATCCTTTGTTAGGACTACTTTTTAATGATTTTAATATTACTATCGACTAGTTTTAGTTTTTAAGACATGTACTTCTTTACCTTTGTAGAACATTGCGTAAAGAACTGTTACTCCGATTGTTATAACTGCACATAGAATATAAATTCCTTGATATGATAAAACTCCGTGAACAGTACCTAGAGCGTATGGTCCAAATCCTAGACCAAGGTCTAATCCGATAAAGTAAGTAGAAAGTGCAATACCTACTTTAGTAGAATCAACAAGTTTTAAACAAACTGCTTGTCCGTTTGACATGAATGTTCCATAACCTAAACCGATTAATGCACCAGAGAATAGTAACATGAAGCTACCATTTGTGAAACTTAACATTAATAATCCTAGAGTTAAGAATACAAAACTTGGATACATAACTGCATTTTCACCACGTGCATCGAAGATACGACCTGCAAATGGACGAGTGGCTGTAATAATTAGTGCATATACTACAAAGAAGAAAGCTCCTGCAGTTGATAAGTTTAAGCTATCAGCATAAATTGATAAGAATCCTAGTACACTTGAATATGCTAAACCAATTAAGAATGCTACAGTAGAAATGAATAATACTTTATATTCAATAAATGTGTTTAATGACCAACTGTTTAGTAAATTTTTTTTGATTTTCATCTAATTGAATATTTTTTTACTGGGAATAAGAAACAAGCTATAGTAACCGCAACTGATAATACAATTGCTAAGATGATAACTGCGTTGAATCCAGTAATCGGTAGTAATAACATACCGATAAATGGTCCAATAGCAGCTGCTAAACTTGTACTTAAACCATAGTAATTAATTCCTTCACCATTACGAGTTTTAGGAATATATGCTGTAACGATTGCGTTTGCTGCAGTAGAAATAGTTCCATAAGCAAATCCATTCAAGAAACGAACTGTATCTAAAATAATGATATTTGATGAAATTAAATATGCAGCAGTTGTAATTAAGTAAATTAAAGCACCAAATCGTAAGATCTCTTTACGACCGATGATTTCTAATTTCTTACCGATATAAAGACGAGCGACAAGTGTTCCAATAATATAAATACCTGCGGCAAAACCTGCTTGTGCTGCAGTAGCACCTAATTCAGCAGTTGCATACTTAGCTGTAATAACTACAAAACAATAATAAATTAAAAATACGATAAAGTTAATTGTAGTTATTGTAATAAATCCTTTGTTAAATAATTTTTCTCTTTCTATAGCTGAATGGCTATCCATAAAAATTCTCCTAACTTATTTTTAATAACATATATTAATAATACTCCTATGAAAATGTATTTTCAAGTGTAAATTTTCATGAAATTGATATATTTTCAATTTTATTTTCATGAAAAATACAATAAATGAGAAGTAATATATCCGCTATATACAACAGTATTATCAATACTTTAGGAGGTGTATTAATTTTAAAATGTTAATTTTATAGTTATGAAAACGACTTATTTTCATAGTTTTCAAAAATGAGTTTGAATGTGAATCGATATAAGTAGTACAGAAATATTAAATAAAGTTGGGTTAATATATTTATAATATTTTTTTGAAAATAGTTTATCATGAGGGGATTAAGTAGTATAGTTTTACATAATGAAATATAGTATTTTTTGAATTGTCAGAATTTTTATATATTTTTTTCAAAAAAATATTGACAACGAAAAAAAGTGTTGCTATAATGTAAACAAGAATTAAAACGTAAAGGAGAAAAAAAGATTTATGAAACTGTATCAAGTTGACACGCTACAATTAAATATTCGTTGGCAAAGCCACTAGATACTGAGTCGATCTTGTTTCTTTTTAACATAGATACGGCTCTCAGGTGAGAAGTAAGTATCTATGTGGATTATTTGTGATGGAAAAATCGAGGCCACATAGAAATATCTAGGTGGTTTTTTTATATTATTAAAATTATACGTAAGGACCACTGGATAAAATTCTAGTGGTCTTTTTATATAGATACGCTTCTAAAATTTGATTACAAAAAATATTATTAAAGATAAAAGTAAAAGGAGATTATTAAAATGAAAGTAAATAAAATTTTTGTAGCATTCGCGGTATTATTAGTTTGTGTATTAGGTTATGGGTTCTTCTCTAGTAAAAAAGGTGAAGAAACTAAAAAAGTTGATAACAAAGAAGTGAAAGTAGGGGTACTTCAATTACTTAGTCATCCAGCTCTTGACCAAATCTATAAAGGTTTAGAAGATGGACTGAAAAAAGAAGGATATGAAGTTGGTAAGAATTTAAAAATTGATCTTCAAAATGCTCAAGGTGATCAAAGTAACTTAGCAAGTATGGGTCAAAAATTAGTTACAGATAATAACGATATTTTAGTAGGTATCACAACACCAGCTACTTTATCACTATCAAATGCAACTAAAGATAAACCAATCATCATGGGTGGTATTACTTATCCAGTTGAAGCAGGATTAATTAAAGCTGAAGATAAACCAGGAAACAACATTACTGGTGTTAGTGATAGAACTCCAATTAAACAACAACTTGAAATCATGAAAAAAGTATTACCTAACATGAAGAAAGTTGGAATTCTTTACACAGCTAGTGAAGATAACTCTGTAAAACAAGCTCAAGAAGCTGAAAAATTAGCTAAAGAATTAGGATTAGAAGTTAAGGTATCAACAGTAGCAAACACAAATGATATTCAACAAGTAACAGAAAGTCTTGCTTCACAAACTGATGCAATCTTCGTACCAATCGATAACACAATTGCTAGTGCAATGGCAACAGTAGTAAAAGTAACAGACGCTAAGAAAATTCCTGTATTCCCATCTGCAGACACAATGGTAGCTGATGGAGGACTATTAGGACTAGGTGTTGACCAATATCAAATCGGTGTAGAAACAGCTAAAGTTGTTGCTAAAGTATTAAAAGGTGCAGATACTAAAGATATGCCAATCGTTCTTGCTAATGAAGGTGTTATCTATCTAAACGAAGCAAAAGCAAAACAATTAGGAATCGAAATTCCAAAAGAAATTAAAGATAAAGCAAAAGTAGTAGATAAAAAATAATATTATTGATATTATATTATTAAGAAGCTATTTGAATTATAAATAATTAAAAGGAGCGACTCATCAAATCAATAGAAAAAATTATTGTTTATGAGTCGCTCTAAATTATATAAAATCAAATTAGAAGGAATATTAAATAAAAGAGGTGCAGGATGGATTTATTTATTTCAGCGATTTCACAGGGGATGCTGTGGGGTATATTATCGCTTGGATTGTTTATAAGTTTTAGAGTTTTAAATATTGCAGATATGACTACTGAAGGAGCGTATCCTTTAGGAGCAGCAGTCTGTGTTATTTGTATACATAATGGGATCAATCCTATTATAGCTACATTGATTTCGATAGTAGCAGGTATGTTAGCAGGTCTTGTTACGGGATTCTTAATTACCGTTTGTAAAATTCCAAGTTTACTTGCAGGAATCTTAACAATGACTGCATTATTATCGGTGAACCTTAGAATTATGGGTAGACCAAATTTAAGTTTAATCAATAAAGATACAATCTTTAGTAAAATTCAAGGATTAAACTTACCAACTCATTATGATACTGTATTTGTTGGAATTATTCTTTCTGGATTAATTATTATTGCTATGTCTTTATTCTTTTCAACGGAATTAGGTCAGAGTTTAATTGCAACAGGAGATAATGAGAAAATGGCGACAGCATTAGGTATTTCTACAAAAACAATGACGATTTTAGGATTAATGCTTGCTAATGGAATTATTTCTTTAGCTGGTGCGATTTTAGCTCAAAACAATGGTTATTCAGATGTAAACAGTGGTATCGGGGTAATAGTAGTAGCGTTAGCAGCAATAATTATAGGAGAAGTAATCTTCAAAGATGTGGCTTTTACGTCAAGATTAGTTTGTGTAATTTGTGGTGCGATAATCTATAGATTACTGCTAGTTGGAGTGTTAAAATTAAATATTATTGGAGCTAATGACTTTAAATTAGTTTCAGCTTTAGTAATTGCTATATTCTTAACCCTACCTCAATTAAAATTAAAAGCTAAGAGAAAGGATGCGTAGAAAATGTCATTTATAAAAATTAATAAAATAGATAAAACATTCTTTCCTGGAACTATTAGAGAGCAACATGCTTTAAAAAATGTTAGTCTTGAAATAAAAGATGGTGATTTTATTACTATTCTTGGTGGAAATGGAGCAGGAAAGTCAACTTTTCTTAATGCCTTAGCAGGTTCATTCTCATTAGATGGTGGAGAAATCTTAATAGAAGGAAAAGATGTAAGTAATATAGTAGAACATAAGAGAGCAGGATTTATTAGTAGAGTTTTCCAAAACCCACTTGATGGAACAGCCCCTCGTATGACTGTTGCACAGAATATGTCTTTAGCACTACGACGTGGTAAAGTTAGAGGTTTTAAACCAGGAACTACTAAAGAAGATAGAAAACTTTTTAAAGAATTGCTAGTGACTTTAGACTTAGGGCTTGAAGATAGATTAGATAGTGAAATGGGTCTTTTATCTGGTGGACAACGTCAAGCTATTGCACTATTAATGGCTACTATGACAACTCCAAAACTTTTACTTCTTGATGAACATACGGCAGCATTAGATCCTAAAACACAGAAGAAGATAATGGAACTTACTCGACAAAAGATTGAAGAGAAAAAATTAACAGCTTTAATGATAACTCACAATATTCAAGATGCGGTGAAATACGGTAATAGAATAATAGTGTTGCACCGTGGCGAATTAGTTCAAGACATTAGTAAAGAAGAAAAAGAAAAACTAGATGCAAAAGCATTATATGAATTACTTTATAATTTAGAAGAAAGTGAATAAAAGTAACAAAAGCGACTTAGATATGTGATTTTATAAATTACTATTTTAGGTCGTTTTTTCATTATTAAATTCATTTATATAATATATACTGACTTTGTTAATAAATGTAAATCTAAAATTCTATAGAATTTGATAACTATTGTTTTACATTTATATGTGAATTAAGTAAAATATAGTAGAAATTTGGTATGAGGAGATTGTTATGAAGATTCTTGTTGTAGAAGATGAACGTGATTTGAATAGAATAATTACTAAACACTTAAAAAGAAATAATTATAGTGTAGATAGTTGTTTCGATGGTGAAGAAGCATTGGATTTTGTTAGTTATAGTGACTATGATTTGATTATTACTGATATTATGATGCCGAATGTTGATGGCTATGAGTTTATCAAGAGGCTTCGCGAGAGTAAAAATAATACACCAGTTATAATGTTAACAGCTAAAGACACTTTAGAGGATAAAATTGTTGGTCTAGACAGTGGTGCTGATGATTATATAGTTAAGCCGTTTGAATTTGATGAATTATTTGCGAGAATAAGGGTTCTAATGAGAAGAAATTATGGTTTAGCAACTAATGTTATTCAAGTTGATGATATTGTACTTGATATTTCTAAAAAACAAGTTACTAGAAATGGTGTGAATATAGGCTTAACTGGTAAAGAATATGAGGTATTAGAGTATCTTATGAAGAATAAAGAAAGTATATTGAGTCGTGATCAGATTCTTAATCATGTTTGGGATTATGATTATGACGGGGCTTCTAATATAGTAGATGTTATTATAAAAAATATTAGGAAAAAACTAGACAATGGAACGGATAAAACTATTATTTATACTAAAAGGGGGCTAGGATACTTTGTTAAAGAAAATTAAGAAATTATCAATATTTTCATTTAGAAAAGTATCATTAACTTTCAAAATCACTTTATGGTATACGACATTTATAGTTTTACTGATAGGATCGTTAATTATTGGGACATTTTTTGTTAGTGATAGTGTTGTAGAGAGTGGGGCTAAAAAAAGGTTAATAGAAGAGGTAACGGAAATTTCAAGTGGTGCTGATACGTTTACTCCATTTGAAGATGGTGTTACATTGTCTGTATATGATAAAGATGGTAATCTTGTTGCAGGATCTGTGCCTAGAAATTTTAAAGTCAATGATTTTAGTCTTGGAGCTATTTCTGAGTATAAAGATGTAAATCATAATAAATATTTATACTATGATTCAGAAACCAGTTCCGCTAGATTAGGTAATGGAAAATATGTAAGGGGTATTGTTCAAGTTACAAATAACATTAATGGCTGGATATTACCGATAATTATTAGTATTGGTAGCCCATTTGTTATTATGGTAATAATGTATGGTGGATACTTAATAATAAGAAGTTCATTGAAGCCTGTAAGAGATATGACAGAAACAGCTGAGGCTATTGCTCATAGTAATGATTTAAGTAAAAGGATTTACATAGAGGAAGGAACTGATGAAGTTCACAAATTAGGTAAAATTTTTAACGAAATGTTAGAAACGCTAGAAAATTCATCAAAAAGAGAGCGCCAATTTAGTTCGGATGTATCGCATGAGCTTAGAACACCAATTTCTGTAGTAATGGCAGAAAAGTGAATATGGAGCGAAATATACCGATTCTATAGAAGATGCAAAAGAATCGTTTGAAGTAATTGAGAGACAAAGTAAGAGGATGGCCTCTATGATTAATCAAATTTTAGAATTAGCTAGGCTAGATAGTCGTTTAGAGATACCGAAACAAGAAGTTAAACTATCTGAGAAGATTAAACATACATTAGAGGATTATAAAATTCTATTTGATAATAAGAATATAAAGTTATCGATAAATATAGAAGAAAATATCATAGTTCATGCAAATGAAGCTTTAATTATGAGAATGATAGATAACTTATTATCAAATGCTTTGAAATATGCTGAAACGGAAGTAACAGTTTGTTTAGCTAGAAGAAAGAGTATAATTCTTGAAGTTGCTGATGATGGCATTGGAATAAGTGATAATGAGAAAAAACTTATTTGGGATAGGTTTTATAAAGTAGATAAATCAAGAACAACGACTGAAGATAATTCTTCAGGGTTAGGTTTGTCTATTAGCCAAAAAATAGTAGAATTGCATGATGGTAAAATAGCTGTTTTAGATAATAAGCCAAAAGGAACAAGATTTGTAGTGAATCTTTAAGAATAATGAAGGCACACCTTTAAATTAAGAGGGTGTGCTTTTATATTGAAAAAAATTATAAATTAATAAAAATCTTCATTTAACGTTCATAAAGGAATCGTATAATAAAAAATATCAAAAGAGAAGAACAAAAATGAAATCTTCATTTAAGATTCATAAAACAAAGATATAATAAAAATATCAAAAGAGAAGAACAAAAGTGAAATTTTCATTTAACGTTCATAAAAGAAATATATAATAAAAATATAAAGAAAAAGAGGTATATAAAATGACTAAAAAAATTAACAACAATGAAATTGAAACACTAGAAGGAGTTTACGAAGAGACAATAAGTAGCAATAATCAATATAATGATCAACCAAAAAGAGCAAAAAGAAACTTTTTAAAACCATTAATTATTGGAGCATTAGCTGTAGTAGTAACAGGTGGAGTAGGAGCATATGCATACGATAAGTATGAAACAGCACAAAGAGCTAAGATTCAAGAAGCGTATTCAAATGTGAAGCTGAATGTTGGACAGCAATCAAATCAAAATAACAATAACGGAAACAATAATAATAATAGTAACAATAGTGATAATGGTTCAAACAGTAATTCGCAAAATGATAACCAATCTTCAAATGTTCAAAATAACAATAATATCAATACTCAACAAAATGTACAAAATGCAAAATCACAACAAGAAATTCGCTCTATAGTAGCACAAGCAATTTCAACGCCAGAACAAAATATTAATTTTGTAAAAATTAAACCTGAGTATGAGGATGATTACGCAGTTCAAAATAATGGAGTACCTTTATATGTTTATGATATAGAAGCTCGTGCAAATGGATTAGAATATGATTTAAAAGTTGATGCTGTGTCAGGAAAAGTTTTAAAAGTAGAAATAGATAACTAAAAAAAACTGATAGTCTAGAAATAATATCTAGATTATCAGTTTTCTTTTTTTAGAAGAGAGTTTTTCATATAAATTAATGATGTTTTCCCTTTTAAATACTTACTTATTTTTTGTTATTGTTATAAATATAATATCCAATGAAAATAGCGGCTATTAAATATAAATTAAAGTTAGGGTTGGCGATATAAAATATCATAGCCTTATAAGATAGACGCATTAGTAATCCTTGGATAATCGATGGTGCAAAAAGTAAAACTAGTATTATAGAATTATCCATCTTTCTTGCTAATAATATTATAAAAATTAATATTAGCAGAAGAATTAGTATTGCTAAATATCTATTTACAATAATATTGAATGCAGTTGGAAATTTGAAAGGATTAAAAAAATATTAATAATGCAATTACTAATACTAATATTGTAATTATAGTATTTTTTAGTGCGTTCATCAAGTTTTGCTTTTATTAGTATACATGAAAATATAACTTAAGTAGAATCCGCCGAAAATAAAGGCTCCAACAACAGCGGCTTCTAATAAATTTAAAGCCATGAATGGATTAGCTAATATTGGTGCTAGATAAAAAAGTATATATACACCAGTTGCTATTAGTAAATTACGTTTGAAAATAGTCATATGATCTCCTTATTTATTTTATTAATGCAGTTAAAGCATAGGCAACAAAAGAAAATACTATTATAAGAAGTATTAAAACTAAAGCACTTGAATTAAAAATGAAAAAAAGTGGAAGTGCTAAAGTAATACTTAGAAGCGGAGTATAAATTGTTCTTTGTATAAAATATGTCACCAATAGTGTAATTGCAAATGATGAAAATCCATAAGCTAAGAGCAAAATAAAACCAGCTTTATCACTAGTTCCATTATAAAATTTCAAAAAAAGTAGGGGAATAATATAGTATAAAATACTAGTAAGTAAAAATATCCCTAATAATGTTTTTCTTTGCATGATAAAATCTCCATAAATATTGTTTTTTATTATTGTAATATTTTATGTAGTATAAGTCTAGTAATATAACAAAAGTAATAAAAAAATATTTATTGAACTGAGTAAAATATTTTCGGATATCTCTTGTTAAAATGAAATAATTAGAGTAAAATAAATATAATAATAATACAAAGGAGAACTATAATTATGTCAAAAGTTCATGTTTTTGATCATCCATTG
This sequence comes from uncultured Gemella sp., assembly GCA_927911745.1. Taxonomy (GTDB): domain Bacteria; phylum Bacillota; class Bacilli; order Staphylococcales; family Gemellaceae; genus Gemella. The sequence continues at coordinate 2,066 of CAKMQF010000042.1, read as the reverse complement.
ATCCAACATAAATTATCTTTCATTAGAGATAAAAGAACGGGTTCTAAAGACTTTAGACAACTTACTAACGAAGTAGGTTCTTTAATGGCTTATGAAATTACTCGTGACCTTCCACTGGAGGATGTTGAAGTAGAAACTCCAATCCAAACTACTACTTGTAAACGTCTTGCAGGTAAAAAGATTGTATTCGTTCCAATTCTACGTGCAGGATTAGGAATGGTAGATGGATTAATGAATTTAATCCCATCTGCGAGAGTAGGTCACGTTGGACTATATCGTGATCCAGAAACTCTACAACCACATGAGTATTTTGTTAAAATACCTAGCAATCCAGAAGAGCGTCACTTTATAGTTGTTGACCCAATGTTAGCAACCGGAGGTTCAGCAATTGCGGCAATTGACTCACTTAAACAACGTGGTGTTACTGATATTAAATTTATGTGTTTAATAGCAGCTCCAGAGGGTGTAAAAGCATTACATGAAGCACATCCAGATGTTGATATCTTTATTGCTGGTCTAGATGAAAAACTAAATGACCACGGATACATTGTACCTGGATTAGGGGATGCTGGAGACAGAATCTTCGGAACTAAATAATATTAGATTATTTTTAATTAAATCATATAAAATTTAAGAAATCGCTAGCAAATATTACAAAATCATATTATAATATGGTTATGTATTTCTAATTTTTTATATTACAACAGATTTAGAAATCTAAAAGTTACTTAAGAAAAGAGGTGAGGGGAATATATGGAAAAACACACATATCTTATTACCAAATTATTTGGCTATGATATAACGGTTAATATTCCTAGTGTAATCACAACTTTAATAACAGTATTACTTACCTTTGTTATTGTGATGTTTCTAACTAGTAGAATAAAATTAAGACCAGATAGTAAACGTCAAAATGCGGTTGAATTACTTGCGTATTTCGTTAGTGATAATGTCATCAAAGGTAATGTTAACTGGAAAAAATATGGTAAAGGATTATGGGCAACAGCTCCTAACAATTATTTCACTTGTTGCAGTAGCAAATACTATAGGTGTATTAATAGAAGTTAGTTACAATGAAGTAGTTTATGTCAACTCTGTAACTGCGGATCCAACATTTACTTTCTCTCTTGCATTATTGATTATTGTATTTACTCATTTTGCAGGAATTAAGTATAAAGGAGTTAAACACTATTTTGGTACATATACTTCTTCAGGTATAGGTATTACACCGTTTAAGGTTATTGAAGAGTTCACAAACTTAATGACTTTTTCAATGCGTTTATTCGGTAATATCTATGCAGGTGAAATATTATTAGCACTATTAGCAACTCTTACAACAGTAGGATTCTTTGGTGCAATAGCTGGTATGGCAGGTCTAGTAGTATGGAAAGGATTCTCTCTATTTATAGGATTTATCCAAGCATATATCTTTACTGTCTTAACATTCATTTATTTATCACATAAAATTAGTGATGAACATTAATCTTTTTAAACGCACTATATGTGCAAAAATCTAATAATTAATAAAATTCATTTATTATCCAAGGAGGAAAATATAATTATGGTAGAATTAATTGGAGCAGGTTTAGCAGCAGGTTTAGCAGCAGTTGGTGCTGGTATCGGTAACGGATTTATTCGGTAAATTTATCGAAGGTGTATCTCGCCAACCAGAATTAGAATCAAGATTAAAATCTAATGCTTTCGTATTATTCGCACTTGTAGAAGCAGTACCTATCTTAGCTATCGTTATTTCATTCGTTATCTTAGCTAAATAATTTAGTATAATACTGTAAACAAAAGAACTATGAAGAATAGGAGCATTTAGTAAATGGAAAATTTAGTATTTTTAGCTACTGAACACTCTTCTCATCAAGGTTTTAATCTAGGAAATATGGCTATTAACATTGTAGCTGTATTAATCTTATTGGTATTACTGAAAAAATTCGCTTGGGACAAACTTATTGATATGTTAGATGAGCGTCAAAAATTAGTTGAAGGTCAACTTGATGATGCTGCTAAAAAATCAAAAAGAAGCACTAATTTTACTTGAAGAAAATCAAGAAAAA
>CAKMQF010000041.1 GCA_927911745.1 uncultured Gemella sp. | reverse complement strand
GTTCGATAATTTTTAGTATTAAAAATAGTAATAAGTAAGATAAATATAAAATTAAGAGATTAAATAGATAAGGGCTGGTTAGTAACAAAGGAGGAGCAACACAAATTAATGGTTTTTGTGTTGCTCCTATAAATCTTTTATTAAATTGGGAGTAACTCAAAAAAATGTGATTTCTTAAGAAACAAGATTTTTTCGAGTCAGCCCCAATTTAAATATTATTTTTCTTCTTCAACTTTATCTTTCTTTAAGAATTTGTTAAGTAGATTAGAAGCCTTAGCTTTATTTTCTTCTACTTTTTCAGAAAGATTTTCAATTTTTTGATCTGTATTTTTTTTGAATCCAGTAACATTAGATTTCATGTTATCTACAGATGATTGTAAACCATTGATAGATGTTGCTAATCCTTCTGCAGAATTGAATAATGGATCTAGTTTTTCAGATTTAACTTGTAAGTCTTCTGCTAGAATGTTTGTATTTTGTAATAAAATATTAGTTTCTGCCATAATTGGCTCTAAGTTACCTTCTACTTTTTTAACTGTTTCATTAAGATCTTTAGCAAGATTTAGTGCATCTTCTGCAATATTCGTTACATCTTCTACACATTCAGTAGCAACAGTTAGTGATTTTCTAACAGTTCCAAGTGTAATCGCAGCGCTTATGCATAGGATTAATACTCCTACTCCTGCTAAAAAGATTCCAGCATAAGCTAAAATTAACCAGTTTATATCTAACATAATGTTTCCTCCTTTATAAGTCCTTATAATCAATTATATTTTAATATTGATTATAATACAACTAAATTATTTTGATTTGTATTCGATAAATTTATGACAAAGTTTATTAATATTACCAGCTCCCATAAATAGGAATACACTATTGTCAAAGTTAAGTTTATCAAAATCATTTTCACTATTTATTATTTGAGCATCTTTAGTTACTTTTTGTAAATCTTCGATTCCAACAATTTTTTCTTTCTCACGCACTGAAGCGAAGATTGGACAAAGGAATACTTTATCTGCAGTTTCTAAGCTTTCAGCGAATTCATTTAAGAATTTAGCTGTACGTGTATAAGTATGAGGTTGGAAAATAGCGATAATTTCTTTGCCCTCGTATTTTCTACGTGCACTGTCGATAGTTGCTTTAATCTCACTTGGATGGTGAGCATAGTCGTCTACAATTACATTATTTCCGATTTTGTGTTCGCTAAATCTTCTTTCAGCGGGTTTGTATTGATCTAGTGATTCTTGAATTTTTTCAACACTAATACCATTGATATCAGCTAAAGCGATAGCAGAAGTAGCGTTTGAGATATCATGTAGTCCAAATACAGCCATAGTAAATGTTCCTAGTAATTCAGAGTTTTTATAAATGTCAAATTTACTGTGTTCCGATGTAGTTTGAACATTTTTGATTTGATAATCATTCCCTTCATTAAACCCATATTTAATAGTTTTAGCATTTGCAGGTTTAAGTTGAGAAGCTAAACGATCATCGCCGCAGATTACTACTGTATTTTTAACTTGATTCACAAAGCTTTGGAATGCATCGAACATATCGTGTTCATCATTGAAATAGTCAGGGTGATCGAAATCAATATTAGTAACAATAGCATAATCAGGATGATATGCTAAAAAGTGTCGATAGTACTCACATGCCTCAGCTATCATAAATTCAGAATGTTTTTCACCATGTCCAGTTCCATCACCAATTAAGTATGATGTAATATGACTGTGCTTAAATATATTACTAGTCATTGTAGTGGTAGTAGTTTTTCCGTGTGCTCCAGTAACTGCAATTGATGGAATTTCAGATAGTAATTTTCCTAAAAATTGAGAGTAAGTGTAAGTTTTTAAACCTAATTCTTTAGCGCGTCTATACTCAACATGCGTTTCATCAAAGGCATTACCCAAAATTGTGTCATATCCTTCTTTAATATTCTCTGCTCCATAGTAGAACATCGGAATGTTTCTTTGTTCTAATTTTTCTTGTGTAAAAAAGTATGTTTCTTCATCTGAGCCTTGTACTTCATGCCCCATATCATAAGCGATTTGTGCAAGGGAACTCATTCCAGAACCTTTAATACCTATAAAATGATATTTACTCATTATCATATCTCCTAAGTTGTCTTTATAAAATAAAAAATTTCCTTAATATTTTTTTCATAAGCAATTCAATTTTACACCAAAACTGATAAAAATTCAATAAATAGGAGTTTTTTTATATCACGATATTTTCAAAAATTTTCTTTATTTTTTCATATGATATATTAGAGGAGGTGAAAGGACTTAAGTATTAATGTTAATATGTTTATTAATGATTAACTTATATTTTTAAAATTTTACTTAATATTTTCTATGTAGTATAATTTTAAAGTAAATATTTTTTGTTAGGAGAATATGATGACTAAATTTTATGCGGTAAGAAAAGGTAAAAAGACTGGAATATTTTCAACATGGGATGAGTGTAAAGAACAGGTTACAGGTTTTAAGGGTGCGATATACAAAAGTTTTAAAACTTTAGAAGAAGCAGAAGAGTTTGTAAAAGGTAATGAAGAAAAGATAGAAAATGTAGAAGAAGTTGATGGAGTTTATGCATATATAGATGGAAGTTTTGATAGAGTACAAGGCATCTATGGTTCTGGAGTAGTTATAGTAGATGGCGATAAGAAATATGAGTTCAAACATGCTGGAAATAGAGAAGACTATGCTCAATTACACAATGTTGCTGGAGAATTAGAGGCGGCCAAATATGTTATGTGGTACGCAGTAGATAAAAAAATCAAAGAAATCACTTTATTTTATGATTATCAAGGAATAGAATCTTGGGCAATTGGAGATTGGCAAGCGAATTTACCTTATACACAGGATTATGTGAAATTTTATAATAAGGTAAAATCAGTAGTGAAGGTAAATTTTGTAAAAGTGAAGGCACATACTGGTGTTGAACTTAATGAGGTTGTTGATAAACTTGCGAAGGATGCAATAGCGGAGTTTAAAAAAGAACAATAATTAAGAAATTGATGTTTTGAATTTACTTTAAGCCTGGAAAAGTTTAAAAGTATAATAAGTAGACTAAGTCGAAATTTATTATATGTTATAATCATATATATTTAAAAATGAATAGGAATAACTGGAAAATAAGAATTTTTTAGTTATTCCTGTTTTATTTTGCTTTTTAATAAAATTAAGTGTTTAAATATGTTATAATTATTAGAATGTAGTTTAATATATGAAAAAAGGAGGGTGAAAAATGGACAAAACGATAAATTAATGAGCAAATATTTTAATAAAATAGCAAGTCTTATTTACAGAGATAAAAAAACGCATAATAATCGCATTAATAGTGTCTATTGCATCTTATTATTTTACGTTATACCCACTGATAGGTTAAGTTATATAGTTGATGGTATTGCAGGAGGAAATATTGATTTTGATGGTGTAGT
>CAKMQF010000040.1 GCA_927911745.1 uncultured Gemella sp. | reverse complement strand
AGGTCCTCTTGGTCAAGGTATCTCTACTGCAGTTGGTATGGCTTTAGCAGAAAGATACTTAGCTGCTAAGTATAATAAAGAAGGTTATGAACTATTTGACCACTATACTTATGTAATTTGTGGTGATGGTGATATCATGGAAGGTGTTGCTTCTGAGGCATCAAGTTTTGCAGCAGTTCAAAAACTAAATAAACTTGTAGTATTATATGATTCAAATGATATTTGTTTAGACGGTGAAACTAAAGATGCATTTTCAGAAAATGTACGTGCTAGATACGAAGCATATGGATGGAATACAATTCTTGTTGAAGATGGTTCTGATGTTGAAGCGGTAAATGCTGCAATAGAACAAGCTAAAAAATCTGATAAACCAACATTAATCGAAGTTAAAACTATTATCGGAGCTGGTTCTCCTAATAGACAAGGAACAAATGGGGTTCACGAGCTCCGTTAGGTGACGAAGAGACTGCATTATTCAGAAAAGAAATCGGTTGGGAAAATGAACCATTCGATATTCCTGCTGATGTATATGCTGATTTCAAAGCTAATGTTGCAGATCGTGGAGAAAGTGAATATGTTAAATGGGAAAAATTATATGTGGATTATAAAGCAGCATACCCTGAGTTAGCAAAAGAATTAGAAGAAGTTCTATCTCGTGAAGATATCAGCCGCTTATCTAAAGAAAGTTTTAGCTTTAAAAATGTAGGAGAAGCGCAAGCAACTCGTAACTCTTCTCAAGATGCTATTAACAGTGTTGCAGCAGTATTACCAACATTCTTCGGAGGTTCGGCTGACCTTTCTCACTCAAACATGACATTTATTAAAGGTGATAACTTACAAGATGATGCACACAGAACAGAACGTAATGTTCAATTTGGTGTTCGTGAATTTGCAATGGCTACTGTATTAAACGGATTGATGTTACACGGTGGTGTACGTGTATTCGGTGGTACATTCTTCGTATTCTCAGACTATCTAAAAGGTGCATTAAGACTATCAGCATTACAAAACCTACCAGTAACATATGTATTCACTCACGATAGTATTGCAGTAGGTGAAGATGGACCAACTCACGAACCAATAGAACACTTAGCATCATTAAGAACAATACCGAATACTTATGTATTCAGACCAGCTGATGCGACTGAAACACAAGCTGCTTGGTACTTATCGCAAAAAACTAACGATAGACCAACTTCAATTGTTCTAACTCGTCAAAACTTACCAATCTTAGAAAATTCTTCATTCGAAAAAGTTTCTAAAGGTGCATATGTTGTTTATGAAACATCAGCAGACTTTGATACTATTTTAATCGCAACAGGTTCAGAAGTTGCATTAGCGATTGATGTAGCACGTGAATTAGAAAAAGATGGATCTAAAGTACGTGTAGTAAGTATGCCGTCAGTAGAGTTATTTGAAGAGCAATCTAAAGAATACAAAGAGGAATTACTACCATTAAATATCCGTCGTCGTGTATCATTAGAAATGGGTAACAGTGCTCTTTGGTACAAATATGTAGGTTTAGATGGATTAGCTATCGGAATTGATAAATTTGGAGCGTCTGCACCTGCTAATAAAGTAATCGAAGAATACGGATTTACAGTTGAAGCAGTTGTAGAGAAAATTAAAAATGAGCTATAGAGAAATTCGTCCAGGCGATATTATAAAGGTTAAAGTAACGGCGGTAAAACCATACGGTGCCTTTATAGAAACACGAGATAAAATGGTAGGGTTAATTCATATTTCTGAAATTACTAATTGTTTTATTTTTGATATAAGTAGTTATATTAAGCAAGATGAAATTTTAGAAGTAAAAGTATTATCAATAAAAGATAATAAAATTAATGCAACATTAAACTTTAAACAGAAAAAAGATACAGATAAAAAAGAAATTAATAGTTTAGATACATTAAATTTTGAATATGGTTTTGATACGCTTAAACAAAATATGAAGCTTTGGCAAAAAAAAGCTATGTTTGAAATGAGAAATTCTAAGTAATATCTATTGACAAACGTAACTTAACTGTTTATAATAACATACATATACAATGAAGTTTAGGAATTAAAAGTTAAAAATATTATTTAACAGAGAGAATCTAGTGGTGAAAAGGATTCATAATAGAACTTTTATGCTACCTATGTAGTGCTTCATCGGCATTTAAGCCGTTATAAAAACTAATGAGGAGTACAATGTACTCGAATTAGGGTGGTAACACGATTATAGTCGTCCCTTGTGTAATTAATTTTACACAAGGGATTTTTTATTTACTTGTTAGCTTGAAAGGAGAATAAATTAATGAAACAACTAACATCAACACAAATTAGAAGAATGTACTTAGATTTCTTCGTAGAAAAAGGGCACAAAATCGAACCTAGTGCTTCTTTAGTACCGGTAGATGATCCTACTTTACTTTGGATTAACTCAGGAGTAGCTACTCTTAAAAAATATTTTGATGGAAGAGAAATACCTGAAAATCCAAGAATTACTAACTCACAAAAATCAATTAGAACTAACGATATTGAAAATGTAGGTAAAACTGCGCGTCACCACACATTCTTCGAGATGTTAGGTAATTTCTCAATTGGTGACTACTTCAAAAATGAAGCAGTACCATGGGCGTGGGAATTCTTAACTTCTGAGAAATGGTTAGGATTAGAAAAAGAAAAATTATCAGTAACAATTCACCCTGAAGATACAGAAGCATATGATTTATGGCACAATGTTATTGGATTACCTGAAGAAAGAATTATTCGTATTGAAGGTAACTTCTGGGATATTGGTGAAGGACCATCTGGACCAAACACGGAAATTTTCTATGACCGTGGAGAAGATGCAGATACATGGTCTCCAAAGGAAGAAATGTATCCAGGTGGAGAAAACGATAGATATCTTGAAATATGGAACGTAGTATTCAGTCAATATAACCACAATGCTGATGGTACATATACAGAACTTCCTGCGAAAAACATAGATACAGGGATGGGATTAGAGAGAATAGTATCTGTATTACAAGATGTACCAACAAACTTTGATACTGACTTATTTATCCCGATTATTAGAGAAATTGAGAAGCTTTCAGGTGCTAAATACGGTGTAAATGCTGAACAAGATGTAGCATTTAAAGTTATTGCCGATCACATCAGAACTGTAGCTTTTGCTATTGCAGATGGAGCTTTACCATCGAATGAAGGACGTGGATATATCTTAAGAAGATTATTACGACGTGCAGTAAGATATGCAAAAGTTTTAGGTTTAAACAACTCATTCATGTACAAACTAACTGATGTAGTTGCTGAAATTATGGAAGACTATTATCCAAACGTTAAAGAAAGTGCAAACTTTGTTAAGGATGTAATTCTAAAAGAAGAAGATAGATTCCATGAAACACTAAATGAAGGTGAAGCTATTTTAAACAACATTGCTAAAGAAGTTAAAGACACTACTAAAGTAATCTCTGGTAAAGATGCATTCAAACTTTATGATACTTTTGGTTTCCCAATTGAATTAACAGAAGAGTATGCTGAAGAATTAGGATTAACTGTAGATATCGATGGATTCAATGAAGAAATGGAAAAACAAAAAGAGCGCGCTCGTTCTTCACGTCAAGACGATTCTTCAATGCAAGTACAATCTGATTTATACAACAGAATAGTAGGAGACAGTGAGTTTACTGGATATACTAAACTTACAGATGAAGGTAAATTATTAGCTATAGTTGATAAAGAAGATAACTTATTAGAAAACTATAAAGGTGAAGAGAACGTAAAAGTAGTATTCGATAAAACTCCATTCTATGCTGAAAGTGGTGGTCAAGTAGCTGATAGAGGTTTAGTATTAGCAGAAGGATTCAAAGCTGAAGTAATAGATGTTAAGAAACTTCCAGATAAACGTCATATTCACTTAGTAAAAGTACTAGAAGGGGAATTAGTAGTTGGTAAAGAATACAAACTAGAAGTTAATAGACCTTACAGATTAAATATTGAGAAAAACCATACTGCAACTCACTTATTAAATGAAGCACTTCGTCATGAAGTAGGAAGCCACATTAAACAAGCAGGATCTTTAGTAACTGATGAAAAATTAAGATTCGATATTACTCACTTCGCTCCACTTACAAAAGAAGAAATTGAAAAAGTTGAGCAAGAAGTAAACAAACAAATTTGGAATGCGTTAGAAATCAAAACAGAAGAAATGCCTATCGCTGAAGCAAGAAAACTTGGTGCTCAAGCATTATTCGGTGAAAAATACGGAGATGTTGTACGTGTTGTTTCTATCGGAGATTACTCTATCGAATTATGTGGAGGAACTCACAATGCTAACAGTGCTGAAGTTGGAATCTTCAAGATTGTATCTGAATCAGGTGTAGCTGCAGGGGTTCGTAGAATTGAAGCTCTAACTGGAAAAGCTGCATACGAGTATCTAAGAGAGCAAGAAGAAACGCTACGTTCTGTTGAAAAATTAACAAAAGCTAATGCGTCAAATGTAGTAGAAAAAGTATCTGCATTACAATCTGATATTAAGAAACTATCTAAAGAAAAAGAAAGCTTACAACAAAAAATTGCTAACGCTGAGTTAAACAACTTAGTTAACAACATTAAAGAAGTTAACGGAGTTAACGTATTAACAAGTGTTGTTGAATCTGAAAATATGAATCACTTAAAACAACTTGTTGACAACGCTAAGTCTAAATTAGAAAACTATGTTATTGCCTTTGCTTCAGTAAATGAAGATAAAGTAAAACTTTGTTGTAGCTGTAGATAAAGCTATCACTGATAGATACAATGCTGGAAAACTAGTAAACGTGCTAGCTACAGTATGTGATGGACGTGGTGGTGGACGTCCAGATATGGCTCAAGCAGGAGCTAAGAATAAAGATAATATCGATAAAGCATTCGAAGAATTATTAGCTAATATTTAATTACTAATACATAAATCATAAGGAAGGGATTACCTAGATAAAATAGTATTTTCAACAATAACTATTTTGAGGTAATCTCTCCCTTTTTCTCTGAAAATATGGTATAATTAATAGGATTATTATGGACAAATAATAATTTAATATTAGGTTGTTTTTAATATTAAATATAATTTTGGAGGATAAGTAAATGGAAACAAAAAAATTAGGAAAAGTAGAAATTAACCCAAGCGCTTTAGAAGTTATTGCTAATATTGCAACAACTGAGGTAGAGGGTGTTTCTAAATTATTAGGAAAAAAAGTATACTCACGTGGTGTTGAATTAGAATTTGCAGGTACAGAATTAATTATTGATGTATATTGTAACTTAAAAGCTGGATATTCAGTAACTAAAACAGCAAGAAAAATTCAAGAGAATGTTAGAAATTCTATTTTTAATATGACAGAAATTAGTACTAAAACTGTAAATGTTAATATTATAGGAATTGATTTTTAATTTAGGAGATATAAATGAAGAGTAGACACGAACTTAGAGAAGCAGTTTTTAAAATTTTATTCCAAGTTGAAAATACGGAATTAGATTTTATAGAACTTTTAGATTTAGAACAAGAAGAAATCTCAACTAGTATTTATGTTAATAGAACGTTAACAGAAATACTAGAAAAAAAAGATGAGATTGATGAAATTATTTCTAATAATTTGAAAGATTGGAAATTAGAACGTCTTTCAAAAATGGATAGACAGATTTTACGTATTTCTACATATGAAATACTATATAGTGATATTCCTTATAAAGTTTCAATAAATGAAGCTGTTGAACTTTCAAAAAAATATAGTGAAAAAGATGAAAGCTATAAGTTTATCAATGGAGTATTAAAAGGTATTGTAGAAAACTCAACAAAATAAGAGGTAAAGTTAGATGGAAGAAAAAACATATCTAACCGTTACAGCGTTAAATAAATATATTGAACGTAAGTTTAAATTAGATCCATATTTAGGTGAGGTCTATATTAAAGGTGAAATATCAAATTTTAAGCCTCACGGAAATAATATTTATTTTTCAATAAAAGATGAAAATTCAGTAATTCGAGCAAACTGGTTTGGAGCAAGATCAAAAGACTTTAAAGATGGTGATACAGTACTAATAAAAACTAAGGTTGATTTTTACCTGAAGCGTGGTGAAGTAAACCTAGTTGTTCTTGATATGAAAAAAGATAGAATAGGAGAACTGTATCAGAAGTTTTTAGAGTTAAAAGAAAAACTTGAGAAAGAAGGATTGTTCTTACCTCAATATAAAAAAAAGAATCCCAAGCTTCAGTCAAAATATAGCGGTAGTTACTGCGAAAACAGGAGCTGCAGTACAAGATATTACAAGAACCATTCAAAGACGATTTCCTATTGCTAAAATTAATATTTATTCAACTCTAGTACAGGGTGAGAATTCAGTACAGGATATAGTTAAAAATATTAAATTAGCTGATGATGGTACTAATGATGTTATCATATTGGGTCGTGGTGGAGGATCAATTGAAGATCTTTGGAGTTTTAATACTGAAGAAGTAATTAGAGCTATTTTCAACTGTACAACACCAATTGTCACTGGAATTGGACACGAAACAGATACTACTCTTGCTGATTTTGTTTCAGACAGAAGAGCATCAACACCAACTGCGGCTGCAGAATTAGTAACACCGAATATTGAGGATATAAAAAATAGAATATCGTTTAATTATGATAAATTAACAAATACTATTAATTACATTATACAAACATATAAAACTAGAGTTCTTAATAGTGAAAATAATCCATATTATAAAAATTATTCAAAAGTTTTTCTTGAGTATAATAATAGAGTTGAATTATTAGAAAAAGAACTAAATAAATCTCTACAAATATTTGTTAAAGATAAACAGCATGTATTGAAAGCATCAACTGAGAAATTTTTAAATATTGATCTGTTAGGAAAATTTAAAGAAAACTTTACAAATGAAATAAATAAATTAGAGGCTAATTCGCCGTTGAATATTATGAAAAAAGGATATTCTGTGGCTTTCTTGGGTGATAAAAAAAATTACGACAGTAAAAGAAATTAATACTGGCGATGAAATATCAGTACAACTTGTAGATGGTAGTCTTGAATGTAAAGTAAATAAGATATCCGATAAAGGAGTTAAGTAATGAGTAAAGAAAATTTTGAAACAAGTTTAATGAATTTGGAAAAAATTGTTGCTGAATTAGAATCTGGAAAGTTATCATTAGAAGATTCATTAGAACGATATAAACAAGGCATAGATTTAATAAAAAACTGTAACGCATTAATTGAGAATGCAGAAAAAGAAGTAGCGAAATTAACTAAGGATTTTAAAGACAATGAATAATTTTAAACTTTTCATAGAAACTAATAAAGATAAATTAAATGCTTTTGCAAAAGATTATGTAGAAAAGCTAGAAATGCCAGATATTTTAAAAGAATCAATAACCTATTCTTTAGTTAACGATGGAAAGAAAATTAGGCCGTTATCTTTTCTATATTTACTAAAGTATTACGGAATAGATTATAGCAAATATTTTGATATAGCATTAGCTATTGAATTAGTTCATACATATTCGTTAGTCCATGATGATTTACCAGAGATGGATAATGATGATTACCGTTGGGGTAAATATACTAATCATAAAGTTTTTGGACAAGATGTTGCGGTACTTACAGGGGATGCAATGTTAACATTAGCATTTGAAGTTCTTAGTGATGTAGATGTCGAACCAGAATTGAAGGTAAGATTAATTAAGCAATTCGCCAATTATTCTGGTGCAATGGGGATGATTGCAGGACAGATATATGATGTTAAACAAAAAAACTATGATGTCGATGCAGATTACTTAAGAAAAATGCATAGTTTAAAAACAGGACGTTTAATAGAATTGCCATTAGATTTTGCATGTTTAGTAGCTAATAAACTAGAAGATTATGATGATGTTAAGGAATTTGGTCAACAATTAGGAATAGCGTATCAGATTAAAGATGACATTCTAGATTATTACGGTGATTTTGAAAAAAATTGGAAAATTACCTAGTGATGAAGATATGATTACATACCTTAGTTTCTATGGAATTGAAGAGTGTGAAGAATTATTAAAACAACATACATTTAATGCTATAACTGTAGCAAAGCGTCTAAATAATAATTTGCTTGAAGATTTCGCTAATTATTTATTAAAACGAGATAAATAGATAATAAAAAGATATCTTAGAAACAAACATGTTTTCTAGGATATCTTAATTTTATATTTTTATGTTATTAATTAAAAACCACGAAAGTTTAGGGGTAAACTTCGTGGTTTTTTACAGTAATAATATTAGTTTAACTTTAGGGTTTAGGATACTCGTAAACTAATATACTTAAAATGTTGGCTGTAGATTACTGGCACAAACATGAGGATTACTTATTAATTGTAAAACTAAAAGTAGTTTGCTTCTACAGGTGACAAATTAATACTGTATTTTTTGATGTAATCAAAAATTGAGTCCTAATTTCAACCCTAAACATAAAGTAAAATACTTTACATAATTATTATACTAAAAAAAATAATAAATTTAAAGTATTTGTGTAAATTTTATCAATGAAAATGTTTTTATTTTAATTTTCAAGTTTATAACTTTTATAAATATTGATTTTAATGATAAAATTAATCTAAATGGATTATAAGAATTTTGTAAGTGGAGTTGTAACTTTATGAAAGTATTAGTAGCCGTAAATGAGTTTAAAGGATCATTATCATCACTAGAAATTGGAGAGATTATTTCTGATAAATTAAATAGTAATTATGATAATATTACTACACTTATTCAACCTGTTGCTGATGGTGGAGATGGTTTTTTAGCATTATTTAAAGGATTTGAGAAAATGAAATTTAAAACTATTAATGCAGCACGTCAAGAATGCGAGGTAAACTATCTGTTAGATACTAAAAGAAAAGAAGCAGTTATTGAGATTGCGGAAGTGATAGGTCTTAAGCATCTTAAAGATACTCAGAGAGATCCGTATAAAACCTCTACTGTTGGTTTAGGTAGATTAATTTCGTTTTTGCTTAAAAAAGGAATTAATCATTTTATAATTGGATTAGGTGGCAGTGCAACTAATGATTGTGGAATTGGTATGTTAAGTGAACTAGGAATACAGTTTACTGATAAAAATGGTAATCCTTGTAAACATGGTATGGATGATTTAATGAAAATTAACAAAATTGATTTAAGATTTATTAATGATAAATTTAAAAATGCCAAGTTTACTATAATAAGTGATGTGAATAATCCCCTTATAGGAATAAATGGGGCTACATATGTTTATTCTAAACAAAAAGGATTATCTGAGAGTAAATTTCAAGAAGCAGATAAGTATATTGAAAACTTTGCGGATATTGTAAATACTGTAGTGCAGCAAAACAATATTTTCAATGAGGGTAGTGGAGCAGCTGGAGGATTAGGTTTTGCTTTTATGTCGTTTAGTAATGCGACAATTCAATCAGGTTCACAATTTATGATTAACTATTTAGGGTTAGAAGAAATTATACAAGATATGGATATTGTTATTACTGGAGAAGGAAAACTAGACAAACAGAGTTTTATGGGGAAAGCTCCAATTGAAATTGCTAGAGTAGCTAAGAAGTTTAATAAAAAAGTTATATTTTTAGCAGGCAATATTCTAGATGATGAAATATCTAAATTAAATAAAGATGATAAAAAATTAATTGATGCTTCGTTTTCAATTCAAAGAAGATTTATACCATTAAATAAAGCAATGGATAAAAAAGTTTCTAAAGAGAATCTTGAAAATACAATTGTTCAAATATTTAATATATTGGAGTTTAATAATGGATAAAAAGAATAATATACTAATGGGAATATTTTGTATAATAATGTCAGGTTTCGGTTTCTCATTGATGGCTCTATTTATAAAGCTAGCAGGCGATTTGCCTTCCATGCAAAAAGGATTTTTTAGAAATATTATAGCTGTTGGAATTTCATCAATTCCTTTAATAAAGCACTGGAAAAATATAAATCTACCAAGTAATAAAGTTTCTTGGAGTGTACTAATATCAAGAAGTATTTTTGGTACGATAGGATTAGTATTTAACTTTTATGCAATTTCTCATATTAGTCTTGCTGATTCTACTATCATACAAAAACTTTCACCGTTTGTAATTATTATCTTATCGTATATATTTTTTAAAGAACGAATGACAAAATTCCAATTTATAGCAATTGTTATAGCATTTATCGGAGTTGGATTTATTATAAAACCAACGGGTGATGGATTAATAAGTACAGGAGCTCTAGCAGCGCTTTTAGGAGCATTTTGCTCTGGGATAGCGTATACGTGTGTAAGATATCTTGGAAGGCATAATGTATCTGGAGAGTTTATTATATTCTTTTTCTCATCATTATCTACGATACTATTATTACCTTACTTAATTTTTGATTACAGGGCGATGACAATGTGTCAACTATCGATGCTAATACTAGCAGGAGCTTCCGCGACAATAGGTCAATATGGAGTGACGTTTGCTTATAAGTATGCGGCGGCAAAAAATATATCAGTGTTTGATTATTCACAAGTGTTATTTTCGGGAATCTTAGGGTTTATATTTTTTAACGAGTTACCTGACTTGCAAAGTTTAATCGGATATATTATAGTTATCTCAGTAGGAGTGATTTTAGTCATAAAAAATAAATAGAGAGGTGTAATAATGAAAAGAAAAAGGATTAGAATAATGACAATAGTGTTCATTATTCTATGTACAGTTATACTTTACGTTACTCAAAGTAATAAGATTACTTGGTTTAATAAATTTTTAAAAGATGAAAATAACAGTACTAATGTATTAAAAACAGAAAATGTAGCTAATGCAAGAGATGGTATTAAGGGGGTAACGCAACCTTATCCATTTATTACCAATCCAAATGGAGTTGAAAATAATCTACTTCAAAATGCAAACGGTAGTCTTATAGGACAATTAATTTATTTACAAAGAGAGAACCTTCCAGAAGCTGAACAAAAATTACTAGTTAATAACAAAGATGCTACACAATATGTACTTGGTTATCTTGCCGGTCAAGAAGCAACACCGTTTGAACAAGGAGAAACAGTTGAAATTAATAGGAAGTTTCCTTATTATATCCAATGGGATAAACGTTGGGCTTATGATAAATTAGGTGGAACAAACGTTGCTATTGGTGGTTGTGGGCCAACTTGTGTAGCGATGGCACTAAGTGGAATATTAGATGATAATCAATTACACCAAAAAATATAGCTGAAAAAGAAGATGCCAGTGGATACTTTACAGATGCAGGTACAAAATGGAGTTTCTTCGATTATATTGCTAAAGAATATGGAGTTAAATCAACTGGTGTACCACTTAATGAAGAAGCTATGAAATCTGTTTTAAGTAAAGGAAATCCAATTATCGCCTCTGTTCATCCAGGTAAGTTTACAACTGTTGGACATATTATTTTGATAACAGGAGTAGATGATGAAGGAAAATTTATAATCAATGATCCAAATAGTTATACAAGAACGTTAAAAAAAATGGTCTTATGAAGATTTAAAAACTGAAATAGTAGCTATGTGGGAATTTTCAAAATAAATTATATAGATAAATCCTCGAATTTCAAATGAAATTTGAGGATTTATTTTTTATAAATAGAAGTGTTTATCTAGAGAGTGTTCGAACCAATAATTTGATAAAACATGTGAAAACCTTTATAATAATACTTATGTAATTTGCGATAATTAATGTTTTATATGATTTAATCGCAACAAATATATGAGATGGAGGAAATAAAATGTCAGTTCTTGATATAAAAAATCTAGAAGTATCAATTAATGAAAAACAAATATTAAAAGGACTAAATTTAGAAATTAAATCTGGTGAGATACATGCCGTAATGGGACCAAATGGTGCAGGTAAATCTACTTTAGCATCAGCTATTATGGGTCATCCTAAATATGAAGTAGATGGTGGAAGTATTTTATTAGATGGTGAAGAAGTACTAGAAATGGAAGTTGACGAAAGAGCTCGAGCTGGACTATTCCTAGCAATGCAATATCCATCTGAAGTACCAGGAGTACCAACTTCAGAATTTATTAAATCTGCAATTAATGCGCAACGTGAAGATAGTATTCCTTTAATGCAATACATTAAAAAATTAGATAAGACTATGGAATTTTTAGAAATGGATCTAAAAATGTCTCAACGTTATGTAAATGATGGTTTCTCTGGAGGAGAAAAGAAACGTAATGAAATATTACAAATGATGATGTTAGAACCTAAATTTGCTATTCTAGATGAAATCGACTCTGGATTAGATATTGATGCACTAAAAATTGTATCAAAAGGTGTTAATAAGATGCGTGGAGAAAACTTCGGTTGCTTAATCATCACTCACTACCAAAGATTATTAGATTATATTGAGCCAGATTTTGTACACGTACTTATGGATGGGAAAATCGTAAAATCAGGTGGACCTGAGCTAGCACTTCGTTTAGAAAAAGAAGGTTATGACTGGTTAAAAGAAGAGGTTTAATATGGAGAATAATAAATTAAAACTAAGTATTAAAACTTTACAAAGCATATTTTCTAATACTAATGAGCCTACTTGGTTTTTAAATACTAGAAAATTAGCTTTATATAAGAGTTATACGTTACCTTTTCCAAAATTAGAGTCTATGGAGTTAGAAAGATGGAACTTATTTAATGTTGATTTTTCAACTCTAAGATTAGAAAATGAAGGAAATGTAGATATAGCTGAATATGGTATTAATAGCGATGATTTTGCTGTAGTTCAAAAGAACAATACTATTGTACATATTAATATTCCAGAAAAATATGCTGATAAAGTTATCATTAAAGATATTTTCACTGCAATGAATGATGATCATATTAAAGATAGCTTTATGAGTGTAGTTGACTATGCAGAAAGCAAAGTAACAGCTGTTCACTATACATTATTAAATGCTGGACTATTTATTGATGTTAAAGATAATGCTGTAATTGAAGAACCGCTTCAATATATCGTGATTTCTGATAAAGAACAAAGTTTATTCAACCATGTAACTATTCAAGTTGGAAATAACGCTAAGTTTAACTTTATTGAAAACTACGTAAATAATCAAAAAGAGGATAAAGCTCCATTCAGTTTAGTTTCTGAAGTAGTTGCACACGAAGGAGCTCAAATTAACTATAGTTCAATTACAAACCAACCAGGTGAAAAACGTGGAACTATTTTACGTCGTGGTTTAACTTATAGAGATTCATTAATTAACTGGAATGTTGCTGCAATGGATGAAGCAGATGTATATCACGATAATACAACGAACATTCTAGGAGATGGTTCTGAAGCAAATCTTAAGATTGTTACTCTAGGGGTTAAAGAACAAAAAACTTACTTCAATAGTGAAGTAGTTAACCAAGGATTAAGTAGTAAAGGTGACATCTTACAACACGGTGTACTATTAGATAGATCACATATCGTATTTAACGGTGTAGGATTTATCGTAAAAGGTGCGA
Source organism: uncultured Gemella sp. (assembly GCA_927911745.1). GTDB lineage: Bacteria > Bacillota > Bacilli > Staphylococcales > Gemellaceae > Gemella. The sequence goes on along the minus strand of CAKMQF010000040.1, from coordinate 3,608 downwards.
CAGGTTCTAATGCTTACCAAAGTTCAAGAATGTTGACACTTTCTTCAGAAGCAAAAGCAGATGCAAACCCAATGCTATTAATCGATGAAAATGATGTTATGGCTGGACACGGAGCATCACTAGGTCGTATTGATGAAGAACAACTATACTACTTACAAAGTAGAGGATTAACTAGAAAAGAATCTAGTAGATTATTAGTTCATGGATTCCTATCTCCAGTAATCTCAGAGTTAACAGTAGATAAAATTAAAGAACTTGTAACAGTGCTTATTGATGAAAAAATTAATAATAACGAGAGTGAGTAATAATGATAGATTTTAGTAAATATAGAGAAGACTTTCCTATATTAAATAGAAAGATATCAGGAAATGATTTGATATTTTTTGATAATGGAGCTACTACTCAAAAACCTAATCAAGTGATCGATGCAATTACAGATTACTATAAAAATTATAATTCAAATATTCATAGGTCTGTTTATACCTTGGGTAATGAATCAGAGAAAATATACGAAGAATCTAAAGAGTTAGTTAGAGAATTTATAAATGCAAGTAGTTATGAAGAAGTAATCTATACTAGTGGAACTACTGAAAGTTTAAATTTCGCAGCAAGAATTTTAGAACAAGATGTAACTGAAGGTGATGAAATTATCCTTACTTACATGGAACACCATGCTAATATTATTCCTTGGCAGCAACTAGCTAAACGAAAAAATCTTGTTCTAAAATATTTAGAGATAGATGAAGAAGGAAGAATTAGTATTGAACAATTAAAAGAATTTATTACAGATAAAACTAAAATTGTATCAATGTGTCATGCTTCTAATGTGCTAGGTAATATAAACCCTGTTTATGAAATTGGTGATTTATTAAAAGATAAGGATATTTATTTTGTAGTAGATGCAGCGCAATCCGCTCCTCATTTAAAGATTGATGTTCAAAAAATGAACTGTGACTTTTTGGCCTTTAGTGCGCATAAAATGTGTGGACCTACTGGTATTGGAGTTTTATATGGTAAAAAACAACTACTAGAAAAAATTTGATCCAGTTGAATTCGGTGGCGGAATGATCGGTATTGTTGAGGATGATTCAGCAACATGGGCAATTCTTCCTGATAAATTTGAAGCCGGAACACCACTGCTTGCTCAAGCTGCAGGGTTAGGTGCTGCTATTAAGTATCTAGATAGTATAGGATTAGAAAATATTGAAAAGTACACTAAAGAACTTACTGAATATATGTATTCTGAACTTTCTAAGATTGATAACATAGAGATTTATGGAACTAAAAATATTGAAGAGAGAGTCTCACTAATTACTTTTAACTTGGTAGGAGTACATCCTCATGATTTAACGAGTTTCTTAGACGAAAAAGGTATTTGCATAAGAGCAGGGCATCAGTGTACTCAACCATTATTAGGAAAGCTAGGAACATACTCAGTAGCTAGAGCTAGTCTATATTTATATAATACAAAAGAAGAGATAGATTTCTTTATTCAAACATTAAAAGAAACGAAGGAGTTTTTGAAAATGAGTTTTAGTGATTTAAAAAGTTTTATATAAACAAGTAATCTTAGATCATAGTAAGCATCCTAGAAATAATGGGGAAATAGAGAGCGGTTATAAGTTGGAGATGTTGAATCCATCTTGTGGTGATAAAATAACAGTTAGTATGAAATTAGTAGATGATATTATTGAAGATATTAAATTCGTAGGAACTGGTTGTTCAATTTCACTAGCTTCAGCTTCTATGTTAACTGAGGAATTAAAAGGTTTATCAGTAGAAAAAGCTAATGCCAAGATTAAAGACTTTTTAAATATGATTATGGGAAATGAATTTAATGAAGAAAACTTAGAAGATAGTATTTCATTACAAAATATTTCTCAACTTCCAGCTAGGGTTAAATGCGCTACGTTAGCATGGAAAATTACAGAAAAAATTTTAGAAGAAAATAAATAGAAGAAGGAGTGATTGCATTGAATAAAAATGAAGAAATGTTTACCGATTATCAGTATGGTTTTTCAGATAAAGATGTATCTATATTCAAGACTGATAAAGGATTAACAAAAAGAAATCGTTAAAAACAATTTCTGAAAGAAAAGAAGAACCTAAATGGATGTTAGAATATCGTCTAAATGCATTAAAAGAGTTCTATAGAATGCCAATGCCTACATGGGGTGGAGACTTATCTGAAATTGATTTGAGGACTTAACATACTATGTAAAACCATCAGAAAAACAGAACGTTCATGGGACGAAGTACCACAAGAAATTAAAAATACTTTTGAAAAACTTGGTATTCCAGAAGCTGAACAAAAATACCTTGCAGGAGTTTCTGCACAATATGAATCAGAAGTAGTTTATCACAATATGCATAAACAATTCGAAGAAAAAGGAATTATTTTCGAAGACACAGATACAGCATTAAAAAATCATGAAGAAATCTTCAAAGAATATTTCTCAAAAGCTGTTGATTTCAACGATAATAAATTCGCTGCATTAAACTCTGCGGTATGGTCAGGTGGATCATTCATCTACTGTCCAGAGAATGTATCAGTAGAAGCACCGCTTCAAGCATACTTCAGAATTAACAGTGAAAAAATGGGGCAATTTGAGCGTACATTAATTATTATTGAGAAAAACTCTTCTCTACACTACGTAGAAGGATGTACTGCTCCGACATACTCAGCAAGTTCATTACACGCTGCTGTTGTAGAAATTTTTATCAAAGAAAATGCTCGTTTCAGATATACAACTATTCAAAACTGGTCAACAAATGTTTATAATTTAGTTACTAAGCGTGCGATTGTTGAGAAAAACGGTACTATGGAATGGGTTGATGGAAACTTAGGTTCGAAATTAACTATGAAATATCCAGCGTGTATTTTAGTTGGAGAAGGAGCAAGTGGAAGTACACTATCTATCGCTATGGCTAGTGAAGGGCAAGTACTTGACGCAGGTTCTAAGATGATTCACTTAGCACCTAGAACATCATCTACTGTTGTTTCTAAATCAATGTCTCGTCGTGGTGGTAAAGTTAACTACCGTGGATGGATTCACTTCGGTAAAAACTCTGAAGGTTCGCGTTCAAACATTGAATGTGATACATTAATCTTAGATGAATACTCAACATCTGATACTATTCCTTACAACATCGTTAAAAACTCTAACGTATCTTTAGAACACGAAGCAAAAGTATCTAAAGTATCAGAAGAGCAACTATTCTACTTAATGAGTAGAGGTCTTGATGAAGGACAAGCTACAGAAATGATAGTTATGGGATTCATCGAACCTTACAAAAGAACTTCCAATGGAATATGCTGTAGAATTAAACAGATTAATTTCATTTGAGATGGAAGGATCAATAGGATAAAAATATTATAAAATTTGACTCTGTAAATCTTTATTTAGGTTTACAGAGTTTTTTTAGTAATAAATATAATTAAGAAAATAATAATTAAAGAATTCTAATTAGAGACTAATAAATATTTTTATATGATATATTACCATTAATATATTTGGATACATTGACTATTATTAATAAATATGGATGATGAGGAATTATAAAAAAATTATGATAATTATATGGTGTACTAATATTTTCTAATATGA
>CAKMQF010000039.1 GCA_927911745.1 uncultured Gemella sp. | reverse complement strand
GAAACGCAACAGTAACGACACCAGAAGGAAAAACAGCGGTAATACCAGGAAACGACTTAGTTAAATCACAAGAAGATGCAACTAAACCAAAAGCAGGAAACGATGTAGCTAAACCAGCGGATAAAACACTAGTAAAAGATCCAGCTAAATTAACAGATGAAGAAAAAGCGAAAATCGCAGCGAAAGTGAAAGAAGTGAATCCAGGTGCAACTGTAGTAGTGGACGACAAAGGAAACGCAACAGTAACAACACCAGAAGGAAAAACAGCTGTAATACCAGGAAACGACTTAGTTAAATCACAAGAAGACGCAGCGAAACCAAAAGCAGGAAACGACGTAGCTAAACCAGCGGATAAAACATTAGTGAAAGATCCAGCTAAATTAACAGATGAAGAAAAAGCAGCAATCGCAGCGAAAGTAAAAGAAGTAAATCCAGACTCAACAGTAGTAGTTGATGATAAAGGAAACGCGACAGTAACAACACCAGAAGGAAAAACAGCGGTAATACCAGGAAACGACTTAGTTAAAATAGAAGCTGACCTAGGAAGAGAAAATGCAGGAAATAATGTCAACACACCGACTGCAAGAACAGCTGTAGCTAACAAAGATGCTTTAACAGATGCAGAAAAAAGAAGCAGTCATGAAAGCAGTAGAAGCAGTTAATCCAGGTGCAACTGTAGTAGTAGACGACAAAGGAAACGCAACAGTAACAACTAAAGATGGAAAAGTTGCGGTAATTCCAGCATCTAAACTAGTAATTCTAGCGGATAAAGTAACTGATACAGATGCGCAAAGTGGAATTAATACACCAGCAGCAAGAACATTAGTAGCTAACAAAGATAGCTTAACACCAGAAGAAATCGCTAAGATCAAAGCATCGGTAGAAGCAGTAAATCCAGGAGCAATCGTAGTAGTAGATGCGAAAGGAAATGCAACAGTAACAACTAAAGATGGTGTAACAGCTACGATTGCAGCTGAACAATTAGTAAAAGATGCAAAAGATGTAGCAGCCAAAAACAATGGTGAAAATATTAACCTTGACTTTGAAAAACAAACTGTAGCAGACTTAGGCAACCTAACAGATGCGGACAAAGCAGGAGCAAAAGATAAGATTAAAGCGGCAAATCCAAATGTAGCAGAAGTTGTCTTTGATGCGAAAGGAAATGTGACAGTAATTCTTAAGGATGGAAGCTCATTCACAATTTTAGCTAAAGATATCTTCAACAAAGCAGAAGAACAAACATCACCGATGATTAATATTCCTGAAAAAGTTCAAGTAGGTGATTCAATGAACTTAACAGATGAGGAAAAAGAAGCTGTAAAACAAGCTCTAATTAAAGCAAATCCAGTGCTAAAAGAAGCTAAGGTTACAATTTCAGCAACTGGAGAAGCAATAATTGTATATCCAGATGGTAGGGAATTAGTAATTCCAGCAGAAAAATTAGTAGTAGCTAAAGGTTCTAATAATCAGTCTAATGATAATAACGGAACTAGCAATAAAGAAGATTCTTCAAACGTTCACGTGAAACCAATGGAGCTTCAATTGACAATGCACAAAAGATAAAATACTAAGTTAGGACAAGCTCTAGCAAATACAGGTACAACTGAAACTAATACTGGATTAGCAGGATTAGGAATGGCGATTTTAGGTGGTTTACTAGCGGCAAGACGTCGTAAAAATGATAAAAGATAATTTTAAGGTTAATAGATCCTTATAAAATAAATTTAAGACACAACAAAATATCATCATAGAATACAGAAATATTCAAAATTCAAATATTCTCCCTATAATAACAAAAGACACTCTCGATAATTTTCGAGGGTGCTTTTAGGTATTTATGAACAAGAATAAATAAAATTTCGAGAGTACCAGTCTATATTTTATGAACAAGAATAAATAAAATTTCGAGAGTGCCTGTTTACATTTTATTAACAAGAAGAAATTGTTTTCAGGGATGTCTTTTTATACTTTGTCAATAAGATGGAATTATTATCTGGAGTTTTTTATATACTTTATCGACAAGGTTGACTTATATTAGAGGATGTTTTTCTATGACTAAAAATGATTTTAATAAAAGATGACTTTATTTTCGTATAAAAAGTGGTGCTTAGTAGTTCTTGTGATTACTTGTTACCTATAGGTAAACAAAAAAACTGACGATATAAGGTCAGTTTAGTATTTTACATGACAGGAGTAGTTTAGGTATCTACATAAGATATTCATATAGAGAATGGCTAATAATATTCTATTTAGTTAATAAAAATTCTTCACAAACTCCCTGTATTCGTTTGTGCATTCTATAAGCTGTTGCTAATGAGATATTCATGTAGTTTGCTGTGTGTTTTATATTTAAAGTTTTTATAAATTCGCAGAAAAACTTCAATTCCTTCTCATCTAGAGTATCCTTTAAATATTCATATAACTGTATATATACTAGTGAATAACTATCGTCAGTAGAATCTAATTTGTTATTATCAAAAATATCTAAAGGTACGCTCTTATCCTTGTTTCTATGGCGAATTTCATCGATTAATTTTCTCTTGATAATAGTAAAGGCAAATCGATCAAAATCTTTTTCTTTAATTTTCCCTTCGTTGAGAATTAAGAAACTAACTAGTAAACCTTCTAGACCATAATTATAAAATTCATGATGAAGATTGCTAGGTATATTAACCTTATAAAGTGCCATAGTAATTAAGTCCTTTTTAATTTCAAGCAATTCATAAAATGATTCGGTCTCCCTATCGTTTAAGTATAGATTTTTCTTCATATGTAATCCCTCCTATATGCCCTTCTCTATATAAACATCTTCTCTATGAAGACAACGATGAAAAGAAATCTATATTGAAATAGAAATAACGTAGGAAATATTCATATTATTGAATATAAATGTACGCCCCCTTATAAAAAAGCTTTCTCATTATATATATTGTATTTTCTTGTCGTTTTTTATAAAATTTATACAAAAATTCACAGAATATACACATTTTACTAAATTTCTAAGATAATATTATCTTTATATTTTTCTTTCACGTGTCTAACCTTGTACTCATGTAGCAAATAACCGAATAGATTTTATCTGAAATCGCTATTTTTGTTATAGATTTTCATAATGTTTCGCTCCTTTAAAATTAAATAATGTAAGGAGGTTAGGGGGGTATAACAAATTTACAGAAAAAAAGTAAACTGCGACAGAAACTTAATAAGTTACTTTTAAAAGTTACAAATAAAATATATAGTAACTTAATAGTTATGAAATGAAATTAAAAATGAAATAACATGAAAAATAATAGAAAAGTGATAATAATTTTATAAAAATGATAACTATAATGTTAGTATCGTTTCCAAGTGGAAAAATATAGAGGGAAATGCTAAAAGTTGCAATTTCTTAGTATTTTAATTATAAGGTTAATTTAATCGGATTTCTATCCAGTAAATGTTGTTGTTGAGGTATTTTATGTAGTATCAAGTCTCTAACTAAGGTGTTGTATTTTTCTTTATAATATTTTAAAAAAATATTATAAAATATTTTATAATTTTATATGATGTTTTTATGGACTAATCGATATAATTTTGTTAAAATAATACTGAGACCCTTATGAGTTTCTTTATAATGTAATAATATTATTATCAATATATAGATAGTACTAATTGAATGCTTTGTCTGGGAGAATATTATAAAAAGGATTACAGTATTTTGTCTCTTGCTATAGAGATATGTTATCTAGTTATATAAGGATAAAAGAATTAATGAGTTGCTATCTAATGTATTAAATACTAAGGAGGAAATATATGGTAAGTAAAAATAACCAATATTTAAAAGATACCAAAGAAGGTACCAAAGTAGAATCATATTCTATTAAAAAATTCAAAGTCGGAACAGCATCAGTAGTAATCGGTGCTAGTATATTCTTAGGTGCTGGGGCAGTAGCTCAAGCTAGTGAAGATGTATCGAACAATACAACTATAGACAATACAACAAACTCAGGTGAAAAGTTAAAAGAAGAACCTAAAGTAGCTGTAAAACCGGTTGTAGAAACTACTAAAGAAAGTGTTGCTTCAGCAGTAGCAGAAAAAGTAGGAGCAGAAGCACCGAAAACTGAAGCTACACCAAAAGCAGAAGTAGCAAAAGAAGAAGCCCCTAAAGTAGCAACTGCTAAAAAAGAAATCTTAAAAGCAAGTATTGCAACATTAGAAGAAAAATTAAAATCAGCTCAAGATGCTGACAAAGCAGCTGTAGCAGCAGCTAAAGATGCATTAGCAGCAGCTAAAGCAGTATTAGCTAACGAAGCAGCTACACAAGCAGAAGTAGATGCACAAGCCCAAGCAGTGCAAGCCTTAAGCCAAGTAGTAACAGAAGCTAAAACTCAAGCTTTTGACAAAAAATTAGAAGCTAAAAAAGCTGAAGAACAAAAAAGCTAAAGAAGCAACAGCTACAAAAGAAGAAAAAGAAGTAGCAGCAGCTAAAAAAGAATTAACACAAGTAGCTTCAGAAGCACAAGTGACTAACACACTTGCTAAAACTGAATTAGCTAAAAAAGACTTAAAAGTAGAAGCAAAACCAGCAGTACAA
>CAKMQF010000038.1 GCA_927911745.1 uncultured Gemella sp. | reverse complement strand
AGATAGAAATTTTTATTTTTTAAAACTTTAGTTTAATGTCATTTTATTCTTAATACTAAAAGGGGTTCTGTTATTTTAATAACAATAAACATATTTTAATTATTGTAAAAAGCTTTCTAATTAGGCGATTGTAATTCTTGGCCTGCTTCCACCACCATTAGAAAAAACAAACCCAAAGTTTTTATCTGTTTCCTCTGAATTTATCAATTCTAATTCCAATTTGTCTAGTTCTTCCAATAATTCTTGAGTCTCTAAATTTTCCAAACCTAATTTTAAAACATCTTCATTCATCCTTATCACCTCCTTTAGAACCCCTGCCTTTCAACTACGATCCTGTACTTTGATATTTTTTTAATCCGAAATTCCACATTGTTTTATAGATTAAAATAAGTAGAAGCGGTCCAAATAATACTAAAAACCATGTTTCTAAATTAAAACTATCATGCGAATTTATTAAATTTACCACCGGGAAATATCCCACAAATGCGAATGGAATAATTATCAGTACTACTTTAATGAAAAACGGATAAATATTAACTGGATAATTTGCTAATTGATATAATTGCCATAAAACTGATTTTATACCATCATTTGTTATCGAAAAGAAGCTAATTGATACTAGTGCTAAATATATAGCTTCTCTTACTAAAACCGCAGATATTGTAAATAAAATGAATTTTATTATAAATAAATAATTTACATCAATATCTAAGTTATATAATGAAAAAATCACAATTACTATTCCTGTAATTAACTCAAATAAAGCTTCCTCATCTAATTGGAAAATAATAAATTGATAAAGTATATTAAGCGGTCTTAATAAAAATAAATCAAGTTCTCCTGTTTGAATTATATATGGAACTTCTAAAGTTGTCACGAAGAAAAATTCCCATAACGCCGATGTTAATGTTAGAAAACCATATAAAAACAACAATTGATATAAAGAAAAGCCACCGATTAATTCTGTATAATTAAGCGTAATAAGTAATACAAATAATGTTGTAAGGGTATCTAGTAAATAACCAAAATTTCCTATAATAAAATCTAGTTTATAACTCAATATCCTTTTTACATCCATTTTAAAAAACTCTGCATATAAATATAAATGTTTCTTCATATTAACCTCCCATTATATCAAACTTGTTAAATACATATTGTGATAGTCTTTTTGAAATTATCAATAATATGATTAACCAAAACATCTGTACACCAAGAATAAATAAAACTTTTCCTAAATCATTATTATGTACAATAATAGAAATAGGTGCATACATTACAGCGTAAAATGGAGTAATCTCTGATATTTTCAATAATAGTTTCGGATATAAATCTAAAGGCAGCAATCCACCACCGAAAATAATAAGAAGAGCATTAACTAATTCAGATACACCGTTTATTCTTATAAATACTGTTGATAACAATGCAATAATATAACCTAATAAAAAAGCCACAATATAACTCAAAATATACACGAATATAAAAAGCACAAGTCTATCAAGAGATATAGTTTTGAATATTAACTTATAAAACAGTAGAATATAAATAACTAAAATCGGCAGTACTTGAAATTTTAATTTATAGAAAAAATTTCCTAAAGTAGTGAAAAACGTTATAATTATTAGTCCATTAGGCTTATTCAAATAATTAATAATAGTACCTTTTAAAATCTTCTCAGATACAAAATTAGTAGTTATTTTTATAGGTAAAACTATTTGTAAAATAATCGCAAACAGTACATAAGTTATTATTTCATCAATATTTTTAGAATTGTATTTTTCAACATATAACCAGATACTATACTGTATTAATACCATAGAAAGTGATGCAATTATCTGCATTATCGTATTAAATTTGTATTGTAATAAACTTTTGTATTGATATAAAGTATAAGAAAAAAATCTATTCATATTTATCACCTGTCTTATCCTTCACAAGCAATACCTCTTGTAGGTTTAAGTCCAATACTTCAGTTTGTGTAACAATACTTTCATTCGGTATTAATTTTATTATATCTAACACATTAAATTTAGTTTCATCAAAAACAAATTCCTTAGAATCAATATTTGTACGTAAAGGCAAGATTCCTTCTTCATCTAAATCTACTATATTCTCTCCGTACATTTTTAATTTTTTATATTTATTAAAAATTTGCTTGAAGCTCTTCACTTCACCATCATAATTAATTTCTCCATCACTTATCAAAATCATTCTCCTACATACTTTTTCAATGTCAGAAATCTCATGAGTTGTTAGTATGATAGTAGTATTATACTTCTCATTTATTTTTAGTATTAGTTCCATAATTTTCTTCTTTGTTTCTATATCTAAACCGATAGTTGGTTCATCTAGGAACACCAGTTGAGGCTTATGAATAATACTAGCTATAAACTCTCCACGCATTCTTTGTCCTAAAGATAGTTGCCTAACTGGTTGATATAAATACTCTGTTACATTTAATTCTGTTATCAAATAGTCTAACCATTCTTTATTGTCTACTTCATAGATTTTTGCTAAATACTCAAAAGAATCAATTAGTGGTAAATCCCACCATAAATGTGATTTTTGTCCGAATAGTGCACCTATGTTTTTAGCATTTTTTTGCCTGTTTACAAACGGATCTTTACCGAACACTTTTATTGAACCTTTTGTACTAGTTAGTATTCCTAACAGTAATTTTATTGTTGTAGATTTCCCGGCTCCATTATTTCCTATGTATCCTACAATTTCTCCTTCTTTAATACTAAAATTTATATCCTTCAACGCTTGTTTAACTGTCTTTTCCGTATTAAAAAAGCTAACTCTATTTTTTATTATGTAGTCTTTACTAAGACTCTCAACACTAATTATCTCTTTCATAATATTTCCTCATATTTTAAATTTTATTTTATCTATTATCATATATTCTCTATATTTCTCATAAAGATGAAATTTTCTAAAATTAGATATTGTATAACTTCCAAATCCTGGAAAAATTATTTTATCACCTTTATCTTTTTTTTCAAGTAAAAATTTTCCGAAACAATCACCATAATACATAGTATTCCCCATTATTGTATATTCTATTTTAGAGTCATTATTATTTAATACTATTGGTTTTTCTACACCCCATGGTGCAGAAACCCACATAGAGGAGTCAGTAAATAATATATTCTGATTATCTATATTTTTTTCATTAATAATTGTTGTAAGTAAAAATCCACAATACTTTACTATTGCATCGCCGGGTTCAAAAATTAGTCTAATATTTTTGAAAATTTCATCATTATTTAATTGAATCAAAATTTTTAAAAACTTTTTCCTATCCTTATACAACGTCAATAAATCGCCTCCCATATTTACCTCTCTAATCGTAGGATACTTTTTAATTAGTGTCTTAGATAATTCAATTCTATATACTAATTCGTCAATAGTAAAGTTATTAGCATGAAAATGTATTCGTACAATTTTTTTATTTTTCTTTCTGATATACTCAAAATCATGAGTATTGTTTAAAGAAATACCAAAATATTTATAATTAGAATTATCTAAACATATTCTAATTCCAATATTTTCTCCATTAATATGATTAATTTGTTCTACATCATCTATGTCTATTACTATATTTTTGGAAATTTCTTGAATTTCATGTGAATTTAATGAGGGAGTGGTTAGTGATATTTTATTGAAACCTAATTTTTTTACAAAATTATACTCTTCATAACTTGCAACATCTACACCTAAATCATATTTTTTTATTATTTTTAATATTTCTGCATTGTTATTAGCTTTTACTGCAAAATACAATTCTGAACCTGAAAATAGTGATAAATCTTTTTTAAAATTTTCAATAGTCTTTGTTAAAAAATCGTAATCATAACAAACACAAGGGGTTTTTAATCTTATTATATTTTCAAAAAATTCTTTTCTAAACTGTGGATAAATTGATTTACTAATTTCCATAAAAGCCTCCTTATTATATACTATTTAATAATTGTATAATATCATTTATATATTCTTACAGTAGCCTACTGATATTTTTAAAAAACATTTTCTATAATTTATATCATATATAATTTTTTCAATTCTAGTTTTATAGAAACCAAAACTAGATCCGTAATCTACAAAAATATCATCCTTTCCTAAGGTATCGAAAATTTTTTTTATTACACTGTCATTACTCACTCTCTATATCATTTTTTTAATTGAATTAAAACAAACGGTGCTTGCGCATAAGGATATGTGGTATCAATAAATGAAGGATGAACTATTTTTTTATATTTTTTATTACTAATATTTTTGGCAACATAACTATTATTTTCATGAATTCTTCTAATATAAGTATTCAAATAAATTTCATCAAATAAAAATTTATTAGTGAGTATTCTTAGCGATGATAAATTTAAATTTGTACTATACAACATCCTATTTTCTATTATTGTATTTTCATATTTTTCATATTCATTTTTAATGTTTAAATTACTAGAGTTACAAATTAATACCGCCATACCAGCACTAGTTAATTCAAATCCAAATTGATATAATTTAATTAGTGATTGAACCACAGCGCAAATTATATTTTCTTTAATTAATATTTTTCTTATTTTGTCGATATCTATATTGAAATGGCTAGCTAATGTTACATCTATAATAATAAGTCTCATTCTTTTATCGTCAGTACTATCATTAAATACTTTGATTATGTGATAAATATCAAAAATATTCATATTTAATGAATAGGTCACGGGTTCAATAAATAGAATATCTATCTCATTTGAAATAATTTCATTTACCAATTCTACTTCATTATTTACAGAGGTATACACAACAGGAAAAGATAATTTCCTAAAAAACTTATCAGTTTCAAAATAACCTAAAGTACTTAATATATTTAGCTTAGTTTTATTATATCCTTCTATATATGTTTTTATAAGTATTGTTATTGCCGCCATACCAGAATTAAATAAAAAGATTTTATCAGTAGTTTTTAATAACTTGTTATACTGGCTCTCTATATTTTCATAAGTAATATTTCTCTCATAAACAAAAGTATCTCCTAAAATATTTTTTTTGAAAAAAAATTATTCTCTATGTCGTATCTAGGAGATTTATATTTAAAGTACAAGTCAAAAAATAGACTATCTTTAAGCAATTTCTTTCTGAAATCAACAGAAGAGCATATTTCCTCCTTTTTCACATTAGAGTTACTTATTAATTTTTTCAATTTCAATTACATCACCTCAATATTTTAATAAAATCTAGAATAATCTTACATATATTTAAACTATCTATTCTATTTTTATCATTTAATTCAACAAAATCTAAAGCCATAATTTTTACATTAAATTCCTCTAATTTATCAATAATATAATTTATCTCTCTATATGTAAATCCCCCAGGAATTGGGGTTCCAGTTGATACTATAAATTCCGTTGATAAACAATCTACATCGAATGTTAAATAATACTCTATACTTTTATCTATATTTTCTAAAATATTATCTATATTAGATAAAACCTCTTTGGTAGTATAAGTATCAATCTTCTTGTTTGTATATTTTTTTGAATACTCATCAATACCAAATTGATATATATGCTCTATTTCTTTATTTGCTACAAGCCAATTAAAAAAATTTCCATGATGTAAATTTTCATTCCAACATTCTTCTGAACTTAATTCTATTTGAAAATCTTGATGAGAATCAAAATGAATAATACCAAATTTCTTTTTTGAATTTATAACTCCTTTAATTGTAGAGTAGGAAATAGAATGATCACCACCTAGAATTATCGGTATTTTATTACATGAAATTAAATATTCTATAATATTAGAAGAAAAATCAAACTCTTTACCGTTAGTTCTAAAAATTCTTCTATTTATATCTCCAATATCACATGCCATAAGAGGCAATTTAACAAAATCATTATTAAAATAATCATACAAAGAACCACTGTATTCCCTCAATAAACTAGGCGCCCATCTTGATCCTGAATAATTTGAAGAACCTAAATCATATGGAAAACCTAAAAATACTATTTCTTTATTTTTGGTATTTACTTCATTTATACTTATCTTTTTGCTATTAAACATACTTATATTATTATTTATAACATTTTCTTTATTTAAATTATTCTTACTAATTCCAAATAGATTTTATTTTATCCTGCATTATTTCATTACTTTTTGGATAATTTGATATTGTTCTATATAAATTTTTGCTGATTTCGATTTTCAAGTTATGATTTATAAAGAATATATAATATGACTTTGATTTGTTATTTTTAAATAGTACAAAATTATTTCCCATACAATTCAACTCCTTTTAAAATTGAAGATTCTCTATTCTATACTACATTAAATTGTCTACTATAGTATTATATAATATCATTTTTATTATTTTCATAAAAATAACCATCGTATTCAATTTATTTTAAACTATTATAAAACATTTACATTGAATTGTAAATACTTTTTTGATATAAATTTCAGAATATTCACGAAATAACAATTTCAAAAATATACTTCATTTTATATAATTTTCAAATTATTGTAGTAAAAATTTATAATTTTTTTCAATTATTTTTTGTAAATTAACTTAAAGTAAGATATAATATTATTAATAAAAAACTATATAAAATAAATATATGAATATTCTATAGAAAATCTTATATAAGGAGCAACTATAATTACTGATATTTCAGTAAAATATATTCCATTATATAATAAAAAGAAAACAAATATTCAAAGCCATAAAGGAGAAAAAATGGAATTAACAAATGGAGAAAAATCAATACGTGGAAAAAATGCACAAAATAACCTGGAGGAATTGGTTGCTAGATTTTTTAAAAAAGGAGACTTACCTAAGTTTACTAAAGAATACAGATTAGGAAAAACTGGATTTAAAAACAATAAACAATTCTATTCCGCGTTTCATTTAGAAATTACTGATTCTGAAGAATGGATTCTATTTACTACAACGTCTCTAAGAACCGACAGAATTAAAGGAAATCAATGGGACGCTTTTAATCTAAAGGAAATCAATCCAAAAATAAAGAAAGCTTTCCTTATCTATCCTGATGGTCTTAGCAAAAAGGAAAATGAAAAATTTAATAAACAACAAAAAAAATATAAAAATAATACTAATTACTCATGTATTGATGATATTCTTAGTTACGAAGAATTTTATATACTCCTTGAGAAAACTTTATTAAGAGATTTCAGATCTCCTGGGAAAGTAAAAGATATCCAAGGAAAAAATTTTGAAAATAGAGTTGCTGAAATACTTTCAAATAACGATAATCTTAAACGCTGGAATGGGATATCAAATATTATAGATGGATATCATTACCCTATATTTGCAACAGTACTTAATTCTTTTAATATAAAAGAAAATATTAAATACATATATGCAACAACAGATCCAAAAAATATAAAGAAACTTCCTAGTAGAGGTAATCCAAAAACAGATGTATTAGTCAAAATAACAACTGACAATAACGATACTATTATTAAAACTCTAAGCTGTAAGCGAACGAGTTCAAAAAATGTTAGTGTTCATGAATATAGTGCAGAGTCTTTTTCTGATGTTTTGGATAAAAAAAACCATAAACTTAAAGAGCTACTTCTTAAATTCCAAGAAGCTGGTTCACTAAAACGTTTTGGTGAATATAACATCGAAAAATTAACTACTACTATCCTTCCTTACAATGATAAACTATCTAAATGGGTGCTTGGTGGAATTGGAGGAGCTGGTGATCCGACCTCGCAATGGGCTTCACACATTTTAACCTACAATAATAACAACAGTATAATAACTTGCGAAGATATAGAATCATATATAGAAAAACTAAAAAATAATAATATCCAAGGACACTTTGGAACTCTATTTTCATGGACATATCCCTCTAAAAATCACGGTAAAAAATACAACTAAAATGTAAAATTATTCAATAGAAATAAGAGCTTAGGCCATTTGATGGTCTAAGCTCTTATTTCATCTGATATCTCTTCTAATTTTTTCTTCATTTCTTTAGCAACTGCTGTTATCATCGGAACAGCCACAGAATTCCCAAATTGTCTATACATTTGAGTCCTAGATACTGGTATTTTAAAATCTTCTGGAAACCCCATGAGTCTCTTTAATTCTAATTCACTAAACATTCTAACACCAGTTTCACCATCTTTTACAAATGTTCCTGTAAGACGTTGGATTTTATGATAGCTTGCTACCAAAGTGTTTACTTGAATTGTTGAATTACTATCTACCAATTGTGGTTTCCCATCATTTTTTTTAAATAAATAACTATTTTGTAAATGCTCTGATATAGAATAACCCTCTGCTCCTATTTCTAAAATAGAATTTATTGGTCTTTTTTCTTTATTCCCTTTAGGGAAAGTAAATTGGCTTATTCCTAACATTGGATGAAATCCTACTATTAAAACTCGCTCTCTTCTCTGTGGAAGTCCGAAATTCTGCGCATCTAACACATCGTAGAAAACAGAGTACCCTAATTCTCTAAGCTCTTGCAAAATTACTTTAAACGTATTACCTTTATCATTAGTAAGTAATCCTTTTACATTTTCCAACAAAAACATTTTAGGTTGTTTTTCTCTTAATATCCGTAGTACATCAAAAAACAATGTACCTTGTGTCTTATGTGCAAAACCCTCTCTTTTCCCTATATTACTAAATGGTTGACATGGGAATCCTGCAAGAAGAACATCATGATTAGGGATGTCTTTTTCTGAAATTTTGGTAATATCTCCATATGGCGTGTCTCCAAAATTTGCTTTATAAGTCAATGAAGCATACTTATCCCATTCAGAACTGAACACACATCTGGTATTTTCATCTTCAAAACCTTGTCTTATTCCACCTATCCCAGCAAATAAATCAATAAAAAGTTAATTTACTCTTATCTTTAGAAGCTTCTCTATCTATATACGAAATTCCTTTATTAATGAGTTCTACACACTTTTTACTAAAACTATTGCATCCATCTAATTCTAATTGAGTAATGTACTCTACTTGCTCTTCCTTTAAATATATATTTTTAGGGATTTTTCTTTTCTCTTTAGACAAAGCTTTCCTCCCCGCTCCTGCTCTAATTCCTCCTCGCATACATTTAACCTCTCAATGTTTATTCTATAGTAGATTATATCATAATACTTTTGATTTTTCAAATTTATTTTCATTTTTAATCCCGTATTATTTCATATCCTCACACCTACTTCTCTTCTCATAAAGAATAATGAATACATAATGCTTATTTTCTATACAAAGATTAGTTATTCAATTACGTTTGTTTTAAAAATTTATTTATATCAGTAAGCAAACTTCTTTAATTAACATTATATGTTCAAAGAAGAAATAGGTATCCTATAACATTTAAATCGGAAAATAGATTTTATCAATAACTATATATAGTAACCTTGGGCTTTACCTCATATATCATCATCCCTCCTTAAAGATATTCATAATTCTAAACTCCTAAAATAAAAAATTAAGTTACATATAACCATCCTGGTATATAAATAAAGTTTATCATTTTCATTAGCAAAATGTTTAATTAAAGTTCTTGGATAATAATGTTGTTTCTTTGTTACCATGATAAATAATTTCTCCTATTCATTTCTTATATCAGTTTACTTGAAATTAGGATTCCATTTATATTCAAGATATCCCACCCTTTCTGGTTTTAATTTTTTATCTACAAGTTTATTCTCAATTTCAAATTTCTTATTAATATCATATTGCACATTACATATAAAATTTTCATTATTAGGTAACCAACTTTTATTACTATTTCTCCTTATTTCCTTTTTATAAACAGAAAGATGTATGACATCTGATTCCATCTTACCATGCTTTACTTTGATGTTATTAAATCCATAATTTTCAATAATTCTTAATTTTTCAATCGCTTCTTCGACAAATTTTTTCACATGAAATTTACTACCTTCTTCTATATACATTATCCCCTTAAATCTTTTTAGTTCGTCTACGCTTATATCCTCTATTTCTGCAACTCTATATTTGTTTGAATAAATATCCTCATAATGTCTAAATAAATCTTCAGTTTCATTTCGAATTTCATCATTTACTTCCCACATTATCGATTGACTAGCTATTTTTAAAAGTACCTCATCAATGTTCTTTGATTCATTTATGATGTCATTTATATGAGAGGCATCTATAGTAATGAATGAAGTCAATGATTTCTCTGATTTAAATCCAATATAAATCGAATCATTATTTTTTATATTTCTTTCCTCTCCTATTCTTATTCCTACTGAAACCCCGAATTCAAATCTCAATGATGTGTCCAAATCTGGATGTATATACTCTATATTAAATTGTTCCTTTTCATTATTTCCAAAAGGATTGAAAGAATAATATGAGATACATTTCATTAATATTGTAGATAGACTTTGTTTATTTATAAATTCTCGTCCTATTTTCGATATATTAAAATTTGATAGTAAGTGTTGCTCTGATCCTCCATTTTTTATTAGGTATATAAAAAAATTCAAACACGTAGCCGATACTGCATCAAAAACTTCATTCAAATCTAAAATAAAATCGTATGTGTATCTTTCCTTTTTTTCATATTTTTGTCCTTTTCTATAAGTAAATTCTATTTTATTATTAATAACATCAACTGCACCATGTGAAATTGAATTTCTTATATCCGAATCAGAAAGCTCAGTTAATTTACCGTAATTACGTTTTCTCAAACATTCAATTTGAGGTGTCAGATATCTTTGAGATAGATCTTTTTCTTCAATTTCTCCTTGAAACTTTATAAAAAGTTTAAGAATATTGCTATATGAAGAATTCAATAAATCATTATATATATTAATTGAAAAAAATTTGGCACGTAGCTCTTCTGAGCCAGTAAATTTTTTCATTAATCCCATTCGTTCTTCTATATCTAGCAATTTTTCATATGCTGTTGATAATAGCTCTATATTATCAACTAATACCTCTAAAAACTTATCTTTTCCAATATTTTGTTCTATTTCTAAGATTTTTCTATCTATTAGTTCATAGATATCTTTATCCCAATATTTTAATTGTTCATTCTTAGAAAATGTATATATAATGCCTTTAAATAAATAATTATCTAAATTTTCCAATTCAAAATCTAGCAAAAATCTATCCACAATTTCGTTTTCTTCTTTTTCTTTTGTTCTTATCCATTCTTTTAAATATTCGAACATAAAATAACCCCTAAACATATGATACTAAAAAAACTGTATAAAGTCTTTTGTATAATAATTATATCAAATTCTACTTATATTGTATAGTTTTCCACAGGCTACCCACTAAGTTATTCACAGTTTTTCCACAACTAATATTCTATATACTATGTCTTTTTAACGTTCTATGAAATCTACTCTATACATAGTTAAATATAATATCTTCTCTACTAAAAATTAAATACTTGTATTAAAATCTTCTCAAATTAGCATTTTCATGATATAATGATTTTAGGAATATAATATAATGATTTAATTAATAATGTGTGGAATTAGTAGCGCATTAAATATCATTAATGCAAACCTAACTCACTTATTGTTAGGTTTGCTTTTTTGTTTATTATGTACTCGACTCTTTTAAGTCTATTATTCTTAATATATAATTAATCAAATTGGGGGTCAAATATGATTAGAATATGTAAAAATTTTACACCAACTGTTAACGCTAAACGTTCATCAATTAACATTAAAGATGATGATACATCAAAACGTATTTTTGATATATTGCATATTTTAGAGCCGCTTCAAGGTGAATCTATAAATAAGACTTTTGATCCAGAATCATATAATTTATGCGAAGAACTATATGAAATTGTTCGAGAGACTGGTTTAATTGTTAAGCCTACAGATCATCTTTACTTTACAGAATTAATTAAAAATGTAAAATACTGGCATATTTATAGGGAAATTGAAACTGTTAGAAATTCTGAGTTACTTGAAGAAATTGATGATGAAACCTATTTTGATTACATAGAATACTGTGATGATTATTATATAGAAACAGTTGGCTTTGAATAGATACTTGATTTAACATAAAAATAAAACGCTTTGGATTTCTCCTTAGCGTTTTTTAATATTAACTTTTTTTATTTATTTTTTTCTCTATTTTTTCCAATATCTCTTTAGCAAAATTATCATATTCTATAGCTTTTAAAGGATCAAAATCATTTTCTACTTTATTTAATTTTGAAGTTTTAATTTTTATTCTATCTTCTACAGAACAATGATTTAATAAATTTATTGCTCTTTCACAGAATATACAAGGAGTTCTAGTTACTGCTAATTCCACCTTATCTTTCTTTAATTCTATAAATTTTGCTAGTAATTTTCTTTCACAACAAGTAAACATTCTATTCATACTTGCTTTTGGATTCGCACTCTTATATTGTTTAAAAGTAATATATTTATTATTACTAGTATAATATCTAGTCTCATCAGAGATTTTTACATAATGTAGATTTCCTACTAAATTTTTTTAATATGGCAAAAATGTTTCCACTTTTATTATTATTATTTTTATCAATACCATTAAAAGTTATATAATTAACCTTATCTATTTTCATTGAGGCATAACAATTAAGTGTAGTAAATGCATACTTTTCTAAATTAACATTCTTTTCTAAGTCATTAGCGTTCTTCACTTCCTCATAGAAATCACTGGTAAGTTTATTAATATTAAAGAAACTATCAAATACACTAAAATCCTTTATATTAACTAATGATAACACATTCTCCGAAAAGTTAGAGCCTGATAACATGACCTTTTCACATTTTTCTATATATTTATCTATTTCTTCCAACACTTCTATTATGCACCCAACAATATCTCTAAAATCATTCTTTAAATAATAAGGTATCACATCTTCATAACTCCACCAATAATATTCTTTAAAATAAAACGGGGTTTCTAAATATTTACAAATCAACGAAAATGCGAAGAATTTTTCAATTGCATAGTCATCATCATCTAATTTTGAAATTATAAATCTCCATATTGATGTTATATTTTCAAATATAGGAATATCTAAATAATAATTTTTAAAATCTAATTTATTTTTTTTATAGTATTTAAACATTTATTTAATTCTATTCTAAAGAACAGCTTTAACCTTAAAAGTTTACTATGCTGATTATCAATTTTTTTTTAGAGATATTTCATCTTTTAAAAAACTTTCAGATTCTTTATTTAATAGATTTATAGATTCTACACTATAAAAATCACTTAAAATATTAATAAAATTATTATCTAAATCACATATGAATTCATTATTTACAGCTACTTCAGCTACTTCTTCGTTATTTTTAGTCCCAAAAAACCTCCATTCCGAGTTTAAAATTTTTTTCAATTCTTTAAAATTTTTATTATTCATAATACATTCTCCTTTATTTTTAATTAATAGTCTTCCTAATATTTCTTTTAATAACTTTATACTTTCTAACGATTACTAAACTTTTAAACGATTTATGTTTTCTATAAAGAATATTTAAATTCTATAATATATCAAAAATATTTCTACCTATTCTTTTATTTATCTAATTCGTTGAAACTCCTTGATAGCACGCCTTTTATATCGTTTAATTGTATTCAACTTTACGTTGTTATTTCTGTAACAACTAATTTTATCATACAAAAGCTCCTTTTTTAAAAATTAGGGATGTGCAAAGAGGGAGTTGGGTGAGCAACGGAACAATTAAATTAGATGATAAATCATCTCAATCTCATACGCTCGCCACTATTTGGTGAGCAAGCTAGTTTCCCTTCTAACTCCATAGCGATACCTTTCGTTTATCACTACTTCGTGACGCACTTTTTAACGATTTAGATAATCCCCTTCATTTCTACATTCTGTTCAATTCTTCTTATTATATCATAAAAAGCAGTATTCATTCCATTCATAAAAAACAGCCAGATTATATTTTTATAACCTGACCGTTTTTGAAGTGAGTTTTATTTAAAAATAGCATCATATTCAAGAGTATTATTAATTTCCTTTTCTGTAATTTTTCAAGAATCTACATTCAACGAAATATCTTGTATAGTTTTATCATTGTATATCAACCCTAAAAATTTTAAATCATTTTTTGTTGCTCTTCTCGAAGAAATTAAACTATTCATAATTTTCTTCTCCTATCCTTTTCAAACTTTTGATATTTTTTATACTCTCATTAAATAACCAATAAATCCCTATTATCAATATTTAAAAATGTAGCAGAAAATATTACAATCTTATTATCATAGTATCTACTCATAAAACTTGTTCCTAATGCACCTAGTGGAGATAGTGCTGTTGACAAACCTAGCATAGCTGATAAAACAATTGTTACTTCATCTCTTGGTGTGGACATTTGAATTACTGTTTGAGAATAAATATTCAGTATACCTATTAATACCCACCCGATAAAAAACAATGCAAATACTATTAATTTGGAGATTAAACTGTCATTATTTATAAATATCATCCCCATCCAACATAGTGATATTATTAATATAAACATTATATACAAAAAACCTAATTTTATACTCTTTAATATTTCTAAATTTGATAACATTGATCCTAATAAAACTCCTATACCAGAAGCACTCAATAAAATACCATAGTATGTGCTGGTTCTAGAAAATTCTGGTAATGCTGCGTAAATTGCTGTTGCTGCTAAATTTATAAATATAACTCCAAATAACAATGATTTCAAAGGTGAATTTTTCCAAAATATAATCCCTTCTTTTAGTTCAGAAAAATAATTTTTGATACTATCTTTTTTAGAATTTTCATTTGAACATGGTGTTGAAACTACTTTGGATAAGAATAAAAATAATATTGCATTTATAAAAAATGTTATACTATCTATATAATACGCCCAAATAAAACCAAATGTAGTTATTATAATTCCACCTAGAAAATTAAATATTGCATCACTCCCTTGATACGCTATACCAAATAAAGAATTAGCTTTTACTAAATCTTTACTATCAACAATTTTTGGAAGTAGTGCTAATTGTCCAGGATATACAAGTTGATTTAGAAAACTTATTATTGGCATTATTATTAAAACATGATAAACTTTTAAATTTCCTGTTATGTGTAAATAAGGAATAAATAATAATAAAACTCCTTGTATTATTTGAGTTACTATTAAAAATTTTTTCATATTTATTCTATTAAGAATAGGTGATAAAATAATTTGAACTATCGCTGTTGAAGATGTCAAAAATAGTGCTAATCCTGTATAGAATGTTGAGCCACTTAATGAAAATACTAATAACATAGTTGCAATTAAATAAATACTATCGCCAAAATTTGTTATTAATCTTCCTAAAAATAAAATTATAAAGTCTTTATTTTTTATCATATAAAACCTCCTGTAGTTTTCTATTCTTAAACTTTATTTCAAACGTAAAACTAATGATAAACGTTTAAAAATATTTTACTGTTATTCTAAATTTTTTCGGCTCTTTCGAACCGAATTATTGTATATTCAATAAGCTATATGTAACTTTTTCTTTCCCTTCATTCTTATTAGAATATTTTTCTACTAACTTTTCAAATTCTAATAAAAATTGTTGTTCTTGAGATTTATTTAGAGAAAATTCTATTTTATTTTCTTTAAACAATTTATTAAAAATATTTGC
The DNA here is from genome assembly GCA_927911745.1 of uncultured Gemella sp. GTDB lineage: Bacteria > Bacillota > Bacilli > Staphylococcales > Gemellaceae > Gemella. The sequence goes on along the minus strand of CAKMQF010000038.1, from coordinate 6,558 downwards.
AGATGGAACAAAAGCGTGCGCAGTTGGTAAATAATATTTTTGTATTATTCCATTTACCACATCTGTATCAACTACTTTTATAAAACCCATTTCTTCTAATATATTAAGATGATAGTGAATTCTTGTTCTATTAATCTTAAGTTTTTTTGCTAATTGCTGTGAGTTTTGTTTAGTTGTACCTAAGGTTGTTATTATATCAACTCTTAAAGGATCAGCTAACGCTTTTAATTTTTCCAAGTCATTTATATAATAAATATCTTTCATGATATTTCTCCTAAACATCTTTCGTGATATTTATAATATACCAAATATTCTACATACTGTAAAATTTTTTTTTTGTGTTTTTTTAGTTTTTTTTGTTAAATTATTTTTTTCTAGATTGCAACTTTCAAGAAAATCATTACAATCATGTATTGATAAATGATATTTGTTTCTTAGTATCATTTTATACACACTATGTTGTAGTATTTGAGAGTTCAACTTTTCGCTACTTATTTCAATTAAATCAAAACTAAAATCTGGATACAATTTCATACCTATAAATAAAGCAATTATCGTGGGTCTACAATAAATACGGTTGATAATAAATATCAGCCGTATTTAAATTTATAAAAAATAGAAAAGCATGTAAAATTCCTCTATAATTTAAGTATGAGCAAAAAATCAAGAAAGGAAATTTACATTCATATGTGTAATTATAGCAAATCTCTTAAAATAACGCTACAAATAACTGACGAAAATATAAAAATTCTAGATAAAACAGAGGAAATTGAAATAAATGATCGTAAGCATCTAGTTTATTATAGAGTATTAGAAGCTTCATCTAACTCTTGTCCCCAGTGTAAAAAATGTACTATAACTTATAATGGTTATAGAAAAGTAAAAGTTAAAATGCCCGCTATTTCTGATAAACTAGCTATCTTATACTTAAATAAACATCGCTTTATATGTAGAGGTTGTCGTAAATCCTTTTCAGCTGAAACTACTGAAGTTAGGAAGAATTCTAATACCTATAGAAATCTACGAGCTGGTATTATTAAAAGATTGTCTAAAGAGAATACTTCAAAAGAAATAGCTGAATCTTGTGCTGTATCTACTAATACTGTATTAAGAATACAATGTGATCTATCCAAAACTTTAGAAAGACCTAAAACTTTATCTGATTATATGTGCTTTGATGATGTGTCTTCTACTTCTGATAGTATAAGTAAAATGAGCTTCATGTATGCAGATGCATTAACTCATAATGTACAAAATATACTTCAGGGTAGAACTAACAAGATTATTAAAGACTACTTCTTATACTATTCTTATCAAGAACGTTGTAAGGTTAAGGCAGTAGTTATTGATATGAACTCTGGTTATAAAAGTATTATTAGAGAGCTTTTAATAAATATAGAGTTTCATTTATGAACAGTATTAAAGATAAAAATAAAGAGTTATACAGACAATTGAAATATTATTGGAAAAATCTTCTTACTGGCTATGATGAATTAGATAATGGTACCCACAGGAAGTTTAAATACTTTAAGTACATCACTACAGAACAAGAGATTGTTAATTACCTAGTTAAGCAAGATTCTCAGCTTTATAAGTGTTATTGGCTAATTCAAGACCTTAGAGACGCTCTTGAAAATGATGATTTTGATAAATTTAAAGCTTTAATTAACGATAAATCTACTTTACCTAGATATATGTTTACAGCTATTAAAACACTTAGAAAATATAAAAGACAGATTAAAAATACTATGTACTACAATGGGCTATCTAATGGGCCTTTAGAAGGAATTAACAATAAAATTAAAGTTATTAAACGCATTTCTTATGGATATAGATCTTTTAGTAACTTTAAAGCTAAAATACTACTTGTATTCAGCTTATTTACACCTTCAGAGACTAATAAGAAACCTAGATATTCAACAGAAGAACATCAAGCTATTCTCGCTAAAAAGAAAGAAATAAGATTAAAACGAAAAAATAGGAAAAAAGCTATACTACTTAATATAGCATAGCTTCCTCCTAATTTTCAAAATCAACCGAATTTGACAAAGAACCATTATAGATAAATCTTATTTCTCGAATCTCTCACTACTGCTATTCCTTTAGTGAAATACTTATATTCTGTTTGTTGAGTGATAAATTCATCATCAAATTCAAAAGATTTTTCGCTTATATATTCATAAGTAATTAAAACAGCTTCTCCTGATTTTATTAACAAAGGAAATTTAGCATCATTGACATAATTATTCATAGTAGTATCAATCACATTTATTAATTTCTTATCTATAAATTTAACATTTTTATCTGTAAGAAACTTTTGATTCCCTTCCTTAGTTGTAAACCTTCCAAATCCACATTCTTTTATAATTATGGGAACATCACCCCTGTTTTCCAATGTGATTACAAACTCCAGCGTCTTCTTATCTATATACTGAGAAAAAGTACTATTTACTAATAACTTTCTTGATTTAGGTCTTAATGTTTTCCATAAAGCTACAATAACGGCTCCAATTGTCCCTACAGCAGATAATGCTGTCCAAAATAATTCAGAACATATTACATTCATATATAGGCTACCTCCATGTGTATTATAACTCTTATTATACTGCTAAATACCTATTTCTACAACCTATCAAAATCACTTTGTCCAGCCACTTCTGATATTTCTTATCATCATTAGCTTTTTCTATCCACATATCAAGAACCATACCGATTGTGAGTAAATCTAAATCTCCCACTGAGATTCCTATTTCGACACTTCTAAGTAAGAATAAGGCTGTTGTTATTTCACGACTTGTTTTTTCAAGTTTTTTTTAGATTGTACATCGGTTTGTAAGTTACTTCCCCACAACTCTAAAATCTCTGGTAAGATTTCGTAAATCGAAAACATTCCAAACTCATCCAACCATTCATCAATCGTGAGTGGAATGGTTTTATCGGCATGATATGCCATAATATAAGCGACATTTTCAAAAATCTCCAAGTCCTCAATCTCAAAACTTTGTTCATTGGCTTTAAACGTGAAAATGATAAAATAAGAATGTACAGATTCTATTTATGTTCGGTACATTTGTTATCGCATTAATTAGTTTGTGCTATAAAATCTTTAAAGACCAAAACAAAAAATAACCCGTCCCCACTTTCGGCGAGTAGGACGAGTTATTAATTTAATTCAAATATAAGCCACCGTCTTAAACGGTTCTAAATTGAAATCTAGCTAGCGCTAGATTCTTTTTATATTTTTTATTATACAATAATTCAGATAAAACTCAAGTAAACTTAACTCAACAATTCATTAACTCTACCTTGTACTTCATCATAGTTATATCCTGCGGCAACTAAACGATTATAACAGTCATTGCCATTATCCCACTGTCCAACTATAACCTCCCATGCAATTTCATCAATAGTTTTCTTAGTTCTATAAAACCAATACTTCATTCCACAGATGGAAAACAGCCAGATTATATCTCTATGATCTGACTGTCTTTGAAGTACATTTCTATCTTTATAAATTTACAAAATAACATTGCATACATTTGTTATATAGTTTTACTATTCTAAATTTAGTTTATGTTTTGCCATTTTGCGAATACGTTCTGGAGAAGCGTGGTCTATAAATTGACTTTCTTTTAGATCTAGCGCTGCAATTTCTTCTTTATCTGTTAAGTCTAAAGTAAAATCAAATACATTTAAGTTTTCTTTCATATGTTCTTGTTTTGTAGTTTTCGCTAACACGACAATATTTTGTTCTACAAAATAACGTATAATTACTTGTGCAACTGACTTATTATGTTTTTTAGCTATTTTCTCTAATACTTGATTTGAAAAGATATTGTTTCTACCTTCTGCAAAAGGTGCCCACGCCTCTAACGTAACATTTTCTTCTTTTAGTATCTCAACTTTTTCTTTTTGTTGATGGAATGGATTTAGTTCAATCTGGTTTACAGCTGGCATTTCGCCTGTAAAAACTCCTAAGTCAACTAACTTATCATAATTAAAATTAGAAACCCCTATTGATCGTATCTTTCCTTCTCTTTTTAATTCACACATAGCTCGCCATGCGCCATATACATCATTATATGGTTGATGGATTAAAACTAAATCTAAATAATCAAGTTGCATTCTTTGTAAAGAATCTAAAATTGATTCTTTTGCTTTATCATAAGAAACATTTTCTACCCATACCTTAGTAGTTATGAATAATTCTTCTCTGGCTACTCCGCAATGTTTAATTGCTTCTCCTACCTCAGCTTCGTTTAAATATACTTGAGCAGTATCTATATGTCTATATCCTGCTTCTATTGCTGCAATAACTGATTTTTCAGTTTCTTCTTTTGGTATTCGATAAACTCCAAATCCTAAAATAGGTATTTTATTGCCATCCATTAAAATTAATTCTCTCATTTGTTGACTCTCCTAACTTATTTTAATATTATATATTCATTAACCATATTACACTCAAAGAAGTACAAATTATTTAATGTTTTTAACACCAAATCTTCTATCATTCTACTATTCTTCATTATACCACAAACTACGTAGTTCTCTCCACAGATAAAAAACAGCCAGACTATATTTCGATAACCTGACCATTTTTGAAGTGAACTTGGTAATCCCCCCAAAAAATTTGTCCAAATTTTGAAGGGCTATTACCAGATGCTTAAAATCAGACTTCTTTCTTCACATAAAAAGTAGCTCGACCTTTCCCATGTCTTTCAATATACCCTTCTTCTACTAAAAGTTTTAACATGTTTTCAATTGTTGCTTTTCCTACACTTGGAACAAGTTCCATCATATCACTTTTTGTAAATTTACCTATTTTATTATTAACTGCATTTCTAACCAATTCAATCGTAGGTTGTTTTTCTTCAACATAACCTACTCTTTCTTCAAAATCAATATAAGCAGCCAATATTATTCTAAGAATATACTTAATAAAATAAGTAACATCTTCTTTATTATCATGCCAATCTATTCCACTTTTTTCTAGCGATAAATAATATCCAGTTTTATTTTTTTCTATCTTACTTTCCAAACTGATGTACTTCCCTATTACATATCCTTGTCTATATAATAATAAAGTAGTTAGCAATCGGTTCATTCTCCCATTTCCATCATTAAATGAATGGATACAAAGAAAATCGTGAATAAATATTGGAATTAAAAGAAGTGAGTCAACTTCTTTTTCATCTAGTGCTCTTCTTATTTCTGTACAAATTTTATCAACAGCATTTAGTGTTTCATATGGTGGCAAGGGTTTGAATTTTTCTAATATTGTCCCATCTTCATATTTCTCAACTATAGAATTTTGAGTGTTTTTATATCTTCCACCAATACCTTTCTCACTATATTTATATAACTCCTTGTGTAGTTGTAAAATATAATTACTAGAGATAGGCATATATTCATAGCTTTCATGAATCGTGTTTAATACATCTCGATATCCCATGATTTCTTCTTCATCTCTATTTTTAGGTGCCGTTTTTTGATTCATCAACTCTTTTATTCGACTTGGAGTTGTTACAATTCCTTCAATTTTATTTGAATTTACTATACTCTGTACTTTAGCTATCTCGACTAATTTATCTAATACAGCAGGTTTTCTTTTTAAATACAGTTCTTGTTTTCCTTTATGTTCATGAATAGCTACTAGTAAATTGATAGTCTCAGTATCCCATTTATACGTTTTATATTGCTCATAATGAAATTCTCTCATTCGCCTATCTCCTTTCTTTTCTCCTAATTACACTAAAATTTTAGGTGATTATAATGTGATTATGCGATAATAGTTTTATTTCTAGTTAAATAAATAACACTCCCAAGAATCTTAGACACTCTCACTGTTAATATTGCCACATCTGATTGCACCATCGATCTTTTCAGTGGATTTTTCTTTGTCTACTTTGATATTTCCTACTGAATCAATTCTGATAAAAACATTATCCATATTCCAACGAAGAACTGGATGTTCACCATGAGCTAGTTTTCTTCTAGCGTTAGTTTCATGAGTTCTTTTGTAGGAGAGCTCATATCTTTAGTCCCTTGTCCAAATGGTATAACGGTAAAGTGATATGTACCCTTTTTACTGGACAAGCCAGTAAAAGGGGTACATATCATTTCTCCGAAATCAAGATTTTTAAGTCACTCCCACATTCTTTTACCTCTCATCACCTAATAATTCTGATTTTATTATCACGCTTATTGCTAAAACAAACATTATTAGGCTTAAGAATATTGTAACATAGGTATTTATATCAAGATCTATATCAAAAATTACAGTTCTCATACTCGTTAATTGGTAAGTTAATGGATTAAGTTTTGATATATAGTATAGCACCTTAGAATTATCCAAACTATAAAAAGTCGGTGCAGCAAAAATTATTGGTAGTAATAATGTTCCTAAGATAAGATCTCTAGTTCTATATGATACAGTCCTAATGAGATAATAACCCCAAGAGAAAACCAAAACACTAGACTGATAATTACAATAATTAATACTTTAAGAAAGGAACTATCTGTATTTTTATCCTAAAAGAACGATAAGAAGTAAATTAG
>CAKMQF010000037.1 GCA_927911745.1 uncultured Gemella sp. | reverse complement strand
ACCACAGCTCCGGCTTGTACTCCTGTGTACTCTTTCGGTGCTTCTACTTTCGCTGGTTCCACTACAGCTCCGGCTTGTACTCCTGTGTATTCCTTAGGTACTTCTGCTTTTGCTGGTTCTACTATCGCTCCAGCTTGTACTCCTGTGTACTCAGGTTTTACTTCAACAGCAGGTTTTACTAATTTTTCACCTTTTGGAGTAACTCTGCTAACTATTTTTTTTGTTCCTTTTTCAACTACTTCTGAAATCGGATCTTCTGTTTTTGTAGAAAGTAACTCTCTAGAAACTTCTTTCCCCTCTACGGTAAACACCCTTACAACTTCAGTTTTCTTACCTACTTTTCCTTGTTGTTTTACTCTTGTTGTTCCTTCAGGTAGTTCTGCATTATATTCTATAGTTTGACTATAATGTAATGGTGTTTCTATTTTTTTATCTGAGTATAGTAATTCAGGTCTAGTCAGTGTTCCAGCTAACACCTCATCTTGAGGATTTACTGTATTTATACCTAAGACTTTTTTATCTTCTCTTTTACCTGTATTTTCTGGTGTTGTTTTATTTCCTTGTTTTTTATCAGTTACTTTTGTATCTGTATTTTCTTTTAATTCTGATTGTTTTTTATTATATTGTTGCGAAGCAATATGTTCTTTAACATCCTCATTTTCTTTTTAGTCTCAGCTTCATTCTTAATAAATCCAACAAAACTATAACCAGGAATTGAAGAAATTTCTGGCAACTTATCTCCAACATTTAAGTTATAATCCATGTTGTAGACTGATAACTGTAAGTCCTTCATTGCTCTCACAGGTAACTCTAGAGTAGTTGCACCTAGACTCGTTACTAAAAGGATTGATAGTATTTTTCGTGATTTATTTTTACCTTTTGCTACAACAACTACAACTAGACCAAGCATACCGCCTAGAAGTATACTTCCTATTCCATAATTTAAACCAGTATTAGGTAATTTTATTTAATTGTGTTGTTTTAGTTGGTTTAAATACTAAGTAATATGTTTCTTCTGTACTATTTACAACGCTTGGTACTTCTTTTCTTATTAATTCCTTTTCTTTTTCAGTAAGATTGTCTTCTCCTACATATTTATAGTGAACAATTGCATTATCAGCTGCCTTCACTACATACTCTTCAGGTTGAACAGTCGACACTAAGAAAAAAGATCCTATCGTCATTGAGCAAACTCCAACAGTCAATTTTCTTAACGAAAACTTATTATATTTTTCCCCTAAATATTTTCTCAACTTTATATCCTTCTTTCATATATGATACTAAGATTAATTTTGTTTATAATTAATACATTAATTGTAAGCTTTTTCTTCGTCAAATGCAAGAAATTCAGACAGAATAATATATAGTTAAGTTTAGTAAATTATCTAATATTGTTTATTTAATTTTTTTAAAATAATTAAAATATTTAACACTTTAAATTTATGTTAACCGTTACTGGATATAACTAATTTTTATCCGCATAAAAAAACTGGAAGCAAATTTATTCACTTCCAGTTTAAATTTATTTATTTAACATACCTGCTTGAAGTTGGTACATTTTGTAATAATTACCTTTTAATGCTATTAACTCATCGTGTGTTCCAGATTCAATAATCTCACCTTTATCTAGTACGTAGATACAGTTAGAATCTTGAATCGTAGACAATCTATGAGCAATCGCTATTGTTGTTCTACCTTTTCTCATTTTTTCAAGAGAATGTTGAATCAGCTCTTCTGTTTCAGAGTCGATATTTGCAGTAGCTTCGTCAAGAATAAGAATCTTCGGCTTACTTGCTATAGTTCTAGCAAATGTTAGAAGTTGTCTTTCTCCAGATGAGAACGTTGAACCTCTTTCAGTAACTAAGCTATCATACTTATCTTCAAGTTTATCGATAAAGTTATGTGCATCAACAAACTTCGCCGCTTCAATAACATCTTCTCTTGTTAAACTCTCATTATACATTTTAATATTAGACTCTACAGTTCCATGATATAAGAATGGATCTTGAAGTACTAGTCCAACACTGTTTCTTAATTCCTTAGAACTATACTCTTTAATATTAACTCCATCGATTAAGATTTCTCCTCTATCATAATCATAGAATCTTAAGAATAGATTCATAATAGAAGATTTACCGGAACCAGTAGCTCCAACAAACGCTATACTCTCTCCATTTTTAACGCTAAATGAAATATTTTTAAGAACATCTCGTTTTCCATCATAAGAAAAGCTAACATTTTTGAACTCGATATCACCTCGAGAAATTTTTATAATCACTCTCTTTTTGCTCAGGCTCATACTCTTCATTATCTATTAATGTGAAAACACGTCCCGCAGAAATAATAGAAGTTTGAAGAATTGAGAAGTTTTGCATAAGTTCAATTAATGGATTGAACAACTGATTCGTATATTGAATAAACGCATAAATTATACCAGCTGTAAAACCAGCACTTTCAAAACTTAGTCCAAAATACATTACGATAACACCATATGCTAGTACTTTAAATAAAGCCATAGCTGGTCTTAATAATAAACTATCAACTTTTAATGATTTAGTGTAATAACGAAGGTGTTCATTATTAACCTCTCCAAATTCATCAATTAGACGTTGTTCCTGATTAAATGCTTGGATAATCTTCATACCCTCTATAGATTCAGATAATTTAGTATTCATTTCACTAATTTTCGCACGAGAAATTTCTACTAATCTACTAGAAAGCTTCTGGTATAAGTATACCGAACCTACCATTACAGGAATAAATAGTATCATGTAAATTGTTAATTGCCAACTTAGAGCAATCATCGCAGAAAGTGTTACTACAAACATAAATATAGTATTTAAGAAACTTGAGAAAATTGTTCCAAACATATCCGCAACAGCCTGTGTATCATTAGTTAATCTTGATACGACAGAACCTACAGGAGTCTTATCGAAGTATGACATACCTAACTTTTGCAAGTTAGCAAAACTATCATTTCGTAAGTCTCTTACTATACTGTGCGCTACTTTTGCGAAGTAATATTCGCCTAAAAATGTAAACACAACTCTTAGGATAAACAATCCAAAATAAATTATTAATATATATAATCCAGCTTTAGCAATATTTTTTGTAATATAATTATCAATATAATATTGTGCTAAAAGAGGAATTGCTGTTGCGACTATCGAAGTCATTAATATAAATAATAATGCTAAAATCGATAATCCTTTATAGCGCAACATATAGCGCATTAATCTAAAAAAACGTCTTACTTTTCGACATCTTCACTTCCTCCTTTCAAGCTTTCTTCCATTTGTTGACTTTCATATGTCTCTTTATACCAACCGTTATTTTCGATTAGTTCATCATGAGTTCCTTTTTCAATAATCGTGTTATCACCTAAAACAATTATTAAATCAGCTTCCACTACTGCAGAAAGTCTATGTGCTGTAATGATATTAGTTTGACCACTACGTTGTTCTTTTAAGTTCTCTAAAATAACATGTTCAGTCTTAGCATCAACCGCAGATAATGAATCATCAAGGATTAAAATTTCAGGATTAATAATCAAAGCACGACTCATCGCTAAACGTTGTTTTTGACCACCTGAAAGACTAACACCTTTCTCACCAACAATCGTATCAAACTTCTCAGGCATAGCCATAATATCATCATACAGACCACAAATTTTTGTAATTTCTTCTACTTTTTTATCATCAATTAAAGGATTTGCAAAACGAATGTTCTCTTTAATTGACATAGCAAATAGTACTTGATCTTGCGGTACATATCCAATAAGTTTTCTAATATCACTAATACTATATTCATCAATGTCCCTATTGTTAAGCATGATATTACCAGATTTAATATTAAACTCTCTTAATAATAGCCTTAATAATGTAGTTTTACCTGCTCCAGTAACCCCTACGATACCCAGTGTTTGACCTTTTTCAATAGCAAACTTAATATCTCTTAGGACACTCTTACCTTCTTCAAATTCGAAGTTGTTGATATTATATTCAAGTCTACCATTTTCAGCTTTGATATTACTATCTAAGTTAGTATTTACCTCATTAGCTTCCGCTAATAAACTCTCAATACGTTTATAAGATACTTCACCACGTTGTGATATATTGTATAACCAACCAATGGCTTGAAGCGGCCACACTAACATATCAAGATAAGTCACAAAAGTAACTAACTCCCCAACAGATAAATCACCATTTGAGATAAAAATTCCACCGAAGACAAGAGTAAGTGTATAAGATAATCCAACGAAGATTAATACCATTGGATTAAATAATGAGTTATACTTAGCAGCTATAACATTTTTACCAAATACTTTGTTATTAACTTCTCTAAAACTCTTAATTTCATCATTACCATAACCAAATGATTTTGTAACCTTTATCCCAGAGGCACTTTCTTGAACTTTATTGTTCAAGTCAGAAAATGACTCTTGTGCTGCCTCAAAACTCTCATAGTTTTTATCCCCAATATAATTAGTAGCATACGCTAAAAATGGTAAAGGAATAATAGCTATTAAAGTTAGCTTGAAATCAATTAAAAATATCATCGTAAATAATGTCACTAATGCTGTAATACTTGCATCAACCGCTGACATTACTCCACCACCAGCAACCATTGCTACAGAGTTTATATCATTCGTTGCGTGGGCCATTAAATCACCTGTACGGTATTTTTGGAAGAAAGATGGAGACATCTTAGTAAAGTGTTCAAATAATCTTGATCTTAAGATTCTTCCTAAGTTATATGCCGCTCCAAAAATATACACACGCCAAACATAACGAAGTGCGTACATCGCAAGAGCAGCTAGTACAAGATAACCAACATTTAAGAATAACTCTCCATTAGTTAAATTTCCAGCCTCAATTTTATCAATAACAGTCCCGATAACTTTCGGTGGAATTAAGTTGAAAATACTTACTAAGATAAGGGCAATTATTCCAATAAGATAACGTCTTTTTTCTAGCTTCATAAACCAAGCTAATTTTCTAAATAAATACATCTACACATCACCTAACCTTTCTCCTAATTTTGAAAATACTTCTCCGATTTTACCATTAATTACTAAGTCAGCCATATTGTCCTGAGGAGTAGACGATTTATTAATAACAACTAAATGTTTTCCTCTAAAATAATGTAAGAGATTTGCTGCTGGATAAACACTTAATGACGTTCCACCGATAATCAGCACATCAGCTCTTTCAATAAAGTTAATCGCAGCGTTAAATACCGTCATATCTAATTCTTCTTCATATAATGTAACATACGGTTTAATAACTCCACCACATTTATCACAACTCGGTATTTCTTCAGTCTTAGATAGGAAATCTTCTAAGTTGTAAAAACTTTTACACTTAGTACAATAGTTAGCATCAACACTTCCATGAAGTTTCAAAACATTTTTACTGCCTGCTTGTTCATGTAAAGTATCAATATTTTGTGTAATTACCGCTTTAAGTTTTCCTTGTTTTTCTAAATCAGCTAAATAAAAATGAGCTCTATTCGGTTTAGCATCAGGATATACTAAATGTTTTTTGTAAAAATCAAAGAAATCTACAGGATACTTCACAAACATCGTTCTAGAAACAAGTTGTTCAGGTGTAAAGTGACGATTTAGTTTAACATTAAACACTCCATTCGCACTTCTAAAGTCAGGAATATCAGATTCAGTAGAAACACCTGCACCACCAAAAAAGACAATATTATCATTTGATTCTATTATTTCTCTTAGTTTCTCTATATTATTCATAATACTTACCTCCTTATAAAATATTATAAAAGCCATGAAAAGAAGGAAACCTTTATATAAGTCTCCTTCTTTCAATTAACTTCTAATTAGTTTCTTTATCTTTTTGAGCTTTTAACTCTTTAATACGTTGTTTACGCTCTTCGATTCGAGCTTTTTTTTCTTCACGAGATGCACTCTTAATTGGACCGCGAGCGATATGTTCTTTACTATCGTTAGTTACAAGGTTAGTTGGTTCTTGTTTCATTTCGATTTCTTCATGACGTTCTACTCTAATACGCATTAAGTTAGTAACAACTTCTACTTGAATATCATCAATCATGTCCTCGAACATTTGGTAACCTTCTGTTTTGTATTCACGAAGTGGATCAATTTGTCCATAAGAACGAAGGAAAATCCCTTTTCTAAGTTGATCCATTTGGTCGATGTGATCAGTCCATCTATCATCGATAGCGTTAAGAAGAATGTATTTCTCGAATGAATTCATAGTTTCATCACCAAGTAACTCACGTTTCTCAGCTAACTCAAGATTAATTCTGTGTAATACAAGCTCACGGATTTCATCATCAGACATAACATCTGAGTATTCACTTTCAGTAATAGGTTTTTGACCTAAGAACTTCTCATTAAGTGATTTGATGATTTCTTCAGTTTCTTCTTTTTCACTGTGTGCTTCTAAGTTTTCAGTGATAAATGCCATAGTTTTATCTACTGCTTCACCAATCATCTCTTGAATAATATCAGTAACTACATCATTTTCTAACACTTCATTTCTTTCAGCGTACATGATTTCACGTTGTTTACGTAATACATCATCATATTGAAGTACTTGTTTACGTGAGTCATAGTTATTACCTTCAACACGTTTTTGAGCACTTTCAACAGATCTACTAACCATTCTACTTTCAAGTGGTGTATCTACATCTTTACCCATGATTTTTTGTAATCTATCAGCTCCGAAACGAACCATAAGTTCATCTTCTAGAGATAGATAGAATCTACTGTAACCTGGATCCCCTTGACGTCCTGAACGACCACGTAATTGGTTGTCGATACGTCGAGATTCGTGACGTTCTGTACCGATAACGGCAAGACCACCTAATTCACGAACACCTTCTCCAAGTTTAATATCCGTACCACGCCCAGCCATGTTAGTCGCGATAGTTACTGAACCACGTTGTCCAGCTTGTTTAATAATTTCAGCTTCACTTTCATTTTGCTTAGCATTAAGTACTTTATGAGGAACACCGTATTTGTATAGTAATTTAGATACTAATTCACTCGTTTCGATAGAAACAGTACCTAAAAGAACTGGTTGTCCTTTGTCATAACGCTCTTTAACTTCTTGTGCTACTGCATTGAACTTAGCTTCCATATTTGAGTAAATGAAGTCTGGTGCATCAATCCTTTGGATTGGTCTGTTCGTAGGAATTGTAGTTACAAACATGTTATAAATGTTTCTAAATTCTTCTTCCTCTGTTTTACCAGTACCTGTCATACCACTAAGTTTTTTATACATTCTGAAGAAGTTTTGGAATGTAATAGTCGCCATTGTTTTACTTTCTTTTTGAATCGGCACACCTTCTTTAGCTTCGATAGCTTGGTGTAAACCTTCAGAGAAACGACGACCAGGCATTGTACGACCTGTAAATTGGTCAACGATTAAAATTTCTCCATCTTCAGCAACTACGTAGTCAACATCTAGTGCCATTGTATAGTTAGCTTTTAATGCTTGGTTAATGTGGTGAGTTAAATCAACATTTTTTAGATCATAAAGATTTTTTAATCCAAAGTAACTTTCCGCTTTATCAATACCATTTTCAGAAAGTTGGATAGCTTTAGTTTTAATATCTAAAGTATAGTCCCCATCACTACCATCTTCTTCCTCTGCTTTTTTCAGAGTTTTAACGAAAGCATTAGCAACTTGGTATAATGAAGTCGATTCTTGACCTTCACCAGAAATAATAAGTGGTGTACGTGCTTCATCGATAAGTACTGAGTCAACCTCATCGATTACAGCATAGTTTAATGGACGTTGAACACGTGCTTCAACTGTTTTAACCATGTTATCTCTTAAGTAGTCAAATCCTAACTCGTTATTCGTTGAGTATGTAATATCAGCATTATATGCTGCTCTTTTCTCTTCAGAGTTTAGAGAGTTTAAGTTAAGACCTACAGAAAGTCCCATGTAGTTATAGAAACTCCCATCTCTTGAGCGTCACGTTGAGATAAGTATTCGTTAACTGTAACAACGTGCACACCTTCACCTGCTAATGCGTTTAAGTATACCGGCATTGTCGCAGTAAGAGTTTTACCTTCCCCTGTTCTCATCTCCGCGATATCTCCACGGTGAAGTGCGATACCACCCATGATTTGAACTTTATATGGTTTCATTCCTAGAGAACGTAGTGCCCCCTCACGAGCTGCAGCAAACGCATCTACTAAAATTTTATCTAATATATCCGGTGTATCTTTACCTTTTTCTTTTTGTTCTTGAATATAAGCTTTAAATTCTTCAGTTTTATTTACTAATTCTTCATCGCTAAGATTTGAATATTCTTCATCTTTAGCTAATACTTTATCAGCTAATTTCGATAAGCTTTTTACTTCTCTTTTGTTAGCATCAAATATTTTTCCTAAAATAGCCATTAACATTTTCCTTCCGACATATTTTTCTATTAAATGATTTTATAATCATATTATAATTCATCTCTTAATTATAACATTCATTTATCTTTAAAGCAACCACAATAACACGATTTTAAGTTGATATTAACTACGTTATTTATTCAACTAATAAAGCTAAATGAATTTATATATTTTTTGATTTTAAAGTAAAATATAATAGAATAGACTCTAAAATTTGATTATATAATAATCTCATTTTAAAGCCATTCTATCCGCATATTATTATTTAAATCATTACAGTTTTAACATTATTAATCATCGCCAATAAATCATTCGAAATTTTATGGAAATAAATGCTATTGCTTACCAACAATTTAGATAATTGGTTAACCGTCGTTGGCATTTTCTCTAATATCTCATCTCTCATAACCTCAGTCATTAGAGAAGATGAAGTAACTCCTAGTTTTTCAGATTTTCTCTCCAGATACTTTTTCAATACATCTTTGAATTCAGATATCGATATTTTCGAACCATTTAATTCACTTTTTACATTCTTTAATACATTTTTCTCAGCAATTTTTTCTAATGCTTTTTTCTCATTGATATTTTTTTTCTAATAATAATCTAAGTTCATACTCTTCCCATTTCACTGTATCCTCTTCTATATAATCATTATTTTTTATATCAGGATTAATTAAACTATTCTTTATCTTCTCAATTTCTTCCTCAGTATATATTTCTTTTAAATCTTTTTCTTTTTCTCTAATAAGACTATTTAAACGATCTAGATTAATTACATCAATTCCTCTTAATGCATCCTTGTCTTCTATTTCTATTCCAGTTTCCTCATTCGCATAAACTACTATAGGATGCATCTCTTTAATTTTTACTCCCAAATCTAATTGTTCTAAAATCATTTTTTGTCGTTCAATTTGATTTAAAACACTAAAAGTTCTATTCTTCTTACCTTCATTTATAAGATAAAAACTCCCTGTTTTATCAATTTTAACATTAAACTTTGTATTTTTACATTCAATTAAATACATAGCTTTCTTAGTTAATATAACAAAGTCAATCTGGCACTGAAATTCACCAATATTAATAGAGATATCTTTAAAAATGTGCATAGGATAAAAACTATACTTCAGCTCATCTAGTACTTTATTTTCACCAATTTCACCTATTTTATATAGTAAAATTTGATAGTTAATAGCATTGTTTTTTAAGGGTGAAGTCTCTGTTTTTTGCTTCTCCATTAGTTTTCTAACACTATAGTTCAACATATCATTCGCTCTAAAAAATTTCTATTCTTTCACCATTAGGTAAAGCAACATATTCTGTTTTTTTACTACTTATAATATCGTTTATCTCTTTCAAAGTATCATCTATTACATAATCTTTATTTGTACTATCCTCGTCCAATAACAATTCTCGAGATAGTTTATTCTCGTTACAAGAGTCGCCATCATCATTAATAATTTTAATATTCTTTAAAAATATACCTTCATTTTTCAATTGATTGTTGGTCATATTTTTATAAAAAGGTCCCTTAATTTCAAAACTACAACAATGTTTACAAAAACGATAATCTCCCCAAATAAAGTCCACCCAATCTAAAGAAGGTTTATTAGTAGATTTTTTCAATGTTCTACAGGATACTTCATGTATCAAACCGCTCTCCATCTTACAAAAAGCACTAACTTCACTTCTACGTTCAAAATAAACTACAAGTCTTTCGAAAATTTGATAAAATATATCTACTGCATATCTAGGAACGCCCAAGTTATTTTTATCATACTCAATTTCAAATAGCTTCAATACTTTTTTCATAGAATATTTAACAGGATTATTACCATTTGTTAATCCTACTTTTATAAGTTTAGATTGAATAAATTCAAATTTATAATCACTAAGAAAAGAAAAATATTTATCTATTAATTCTTTCTTCTCCTTATACCAAACAAAAACTTTAACTTCTATTTCTGATAGTATATTCTTAAAATAACTTTCTAGAGTATCCTCTAAATCGAACAAATATTCCCCAGATTCCATCTTTCGATGAAAATTTTTATCTTCTATGACTTCGAATCTATCAGTTATATTTATTCTTTTTAAAGAAACAGAAACAACTTTCGTTACGTCTGTTTCTACGATATCTAACAAAACAATATTTTTATCCATTCTCATTCATCCTTCTCGTTTATCTGTATTTCTTTAATAACACCTCCACTTTCTCCACATACAATTCTCGTACATTTTGAGGTGCTAGTATTTCTATATCACTACCTAAAGAGAAAATCCAACCTAAGAAATGACTACTACACATAACTTCTACAGAAGTTTGATAAACATCATCCTTTTTATGAATAATAATATCTTTACCGAATCTATCGACGATTGCTCCAATTAATGATTCTTTAAACTCCAAAGTTACCCTTTCTAAAGTTCCACCATACATACCGAAGATTTTCTTCGAATAACTCGAAATATCCTCTTTTTGGAACTTATCATGACCTAATCTATCGTTCTCAGCAATCACAACATTTCTCATCTTATCAACACGATAATTTTTGATTAAATCTGTCTTAGCATCATAAGCAACCATATAATAATTCTCATCATTCCAGACTAGAGCGAATGGACTTACATTATAAACTTCACCATCTTTTCTATCTATCATCTGCTTCTTATGATTCCATTGCCAATAATTAAAATTAATTTGCTTATTTTCAGCAATTGCATTGTGAATCGCATCGACATTATAATAAATATTTTCATTAATATATTTATTTTCTTCGAAAGAATATACCTGTCTTTGTATTTTTTGTGCTTGTTTTGGCTAGCTAATTTCTTAAGTTTTAAAATTAAATCACGTGATTTTTTCGCTGTTAGAAACTTACTAGCCTGTATAACATCGATTAGCATTTTAACCTCTGCAAGCTCAAATTCTCTCTCTACTAAAGCATAAGTATTTTCACGACCGTTCTTTTCAACTACGATATTAAATCCATAATCTTGTAGTAATTCTATATCTTTATACAGAGTTTTTCTCTCTACAACTATTTCTTTTTTCAAGAGTAAAGAAGTTAATTCTTTTACACTTAAATAAGTGTTTTCATCGCTATAGTCTCTCAGTATTTCTAATAAGTACAATAGCTTTAATTTTTGATATCTTCCTTTTTCCATAAATTTTGCTCCTTATATACACTTATGTATATAATAACAACTATTTACGAATTTTTCTATCATTTTTTATGATTATTTTCATCTCTTTTTAGTACTTCTGCAATTACAGAACCACTAGTAACAAAACATACTTTAACAAAGAATTTATCTCCTACTTTATCGTAGATTCTACCCGCACTCTTCGTACCTTTTGCGACAGTTCTGCAAGAATTCCCTACATAACCAACTTTACCAAAAGTTTTCATCATAACTTTTATAGCTTCTTCGTCATAATCATTGTCAAAATCTTTCTCACAACTTATTACATCTCCTACTTTGAAAACTTTAGCTCCAAAATAGTATTCCATTCCTGTAATTGTAATATAATCTTTTCCATTTTAAATCACCTCTTCGTTTTGTGATTTAATTATAACAAGCTATCTGTCCATTTTTTTGGACTCATAATAAAAATTTTAAAAAATAGAACTTAGATTAAATTTAACCTAAGTTCTATGTGTAAGTTATTCTATTATTTGTTTAAGATGCTAGCACAACGTGGGCATAAACCTTCTTCATTTACTTCATCAACGATGTTCCAACAACGTTCACAACGGTGTCCTTCAGCTTTTGTTACTTTAACAGTAGCAAGATCATAAGCTACACCATCGTTTTCTTTAACAGCTACTTTACTTACGATGAAGAATTGGTTTAAGTTAGCAACAGAGTTTAATAACTCAACTACTTCTGCATCGTTACTGTATACTTCAACAGCAGCTTCTAGTGATTTACCAATAACTTTTTCATTACGACTTTCTTCTAATGCTTTATTCACATCATCACGAACTTCTAGAAGTTTATCCCATTTAGCTTCTAAAGCAGCGTCTTCGATTACGTTTTTAGCTGGGAAGTCAGTTAAGTGAACAGATTCAGCATCTTCATATGGCATATTGTCATATACTTCTTCAGCTGTGAATGAAAGAATTGGAGCAAGTAATCTAACAGATTTACTTAATACTGTGTAAAGAACTGTTAACATGCTTTGACGTTTGTGAGAATCTTCACCTTCGATGTAAAGGATATCTTTACCGTAATCTAGGTAGAATGAAGATAATTCAACGTTAAAGAAGTTGATTAGTTCAGTAGTAATACTGTTGAATTGGTAGTTTTCATAGTAATCTAATACTTTTGCTACAACTTTTTCGAATTTAAGAACCATGTATTTGTCTAATTCTTCAAGGTTTTCATACGCAACTAAATCAGTTTTGTTGTTGAAGCTTCCGTTGTATAAGTTACCTAATAAGAAACGGAAAGTATTTCTGATTTTTCTGTATGTTTCAGATACTTGTTTTAAGATATCTTTAGAGATACGAACGTCTTGAGTGTAGTCAACACTTGCAGACCATAGACGGATAATCTCAGCACCTAGTTCTTTACCTACATCGTTAGGAGAAATAACGTTACCTAATGATTTACTCATTTTGTTACCATTACCATCCATAACGAATCCAGCAGATACTAACTCTTTATATGGAGCTACTCCAGATACCGCTACAGAAGTGATAAGTGAAGAGTTAAACCATCCACGGTATTGGTCACTTCCTTCTAGGTATAAGTCAGCTGGGTAAGTTAAGTCTTCACGGATTGCACAGCATCCTTGGTGAGATGTTCCAGAGTCGAACCATACGTCCATGATGTCCATTTCTTTAGTGAATTCACCGTTTGGACTTCCTGGGTGAGTATATCCTTCTGGTAATAATTCTTTAGCATCTTTGTAGAACCAAACGTTTGATCCTTCTTCTTACGAAATTTCGCTACGTGTTCGATTAACTCAATATCAAGAATAGCTTCTCCATTTTCAGCGTAGAATACAGGAATTGGCACACCCCATACACGTTGACGACTGATTACCCAGTCACCACGGTCACGGATCATGTTATATAATCTTGGTTTACCCCATTCACTGTAGAATTTAGTGTTATCTACAGCTTCTAATAATTCAGAACGGAATGCATCAACAGAACAGAACCATTGAGGTGTCGCTCTGAAGATAATTGGTTTTTTACTTCTCCAGTCATGTGGGTATGAGTGAGTAATGTCTTCTTGTTTTAATAATGCTCCAGTTTCATCTAAGTGAGCAATAATGTCTTTATTTGCATCGAATACGAATTTACCAGCGAATTGCCCAGCTTCTTCTGTAAGAACACCTTGGTTATCAACTGGTGATAATACTCCAAGTTTATATTGTAATTGACCAACAAGATAGTCATCAACCCCGTGTCCAGGAGCTGTATGAACTAAACCAGTCCCTGAATCAAGTGTTACATAATCAGCTAAGATTAATGTAGATGTTCTATCCAAGAATGGGTGTTTACATAGTAAGTATTCTAAATCTTTACCTACTAATACTTCACCAGTTTCGTAGTTTTCCCAACCGAATTTTTCAGCTAAGAATGCTACTCTTTCTTTAGCTACTAAGTAGCTTTCTCCATTGTATTTAACAACTTGGTATTCAAAGTCTGGGTGAACGGCGATACCTAAGTTCGCAGGTAATGTCCAAGGAGTAGTTGTCCAGATAACAAACTTAGTTCCTTTTTCAACTGCACCATTTTCACTAACTAGGTCGAATGCAACATAGATAGATGGTGAAGTGTGATCGTGATACTCGATTTCAGCCTCAGCTAAAGCAGATTCTGATGATGGTGACCAGTAGATAGGTTTTAATCCTTTGTAGATATAACCTTTGTCTACCATTTTACCGAATACACGGATTTGTTCAGCTTCAAATTTTGGATCAAGAGTTAAATATGGGTTATCCCAATCTCCTAGTACTCCAAGTTTTTTGAAGTCAGCACGTTGTTTATCAACTTGTTTTAAAGCATAATCTTTACATTTATTTCTGAATTTGTTAGCTGGCATAGATTTTCTATCAACACCATTGTTTACTAATACTTGCTCGATTGGAAGACCGTGAGTATCCCAACCTGGAACGTATGGTGAAACAAAACCATTCATATTTTTATATTTAACGATAAAGTCTTTTAAGATTTTGTTTAATGCGTGTCCAATGTGAATGTTACCATTCGCATATGGAGGTCCATCGTGAAGTACGTATGAAGGTTTCCCAGCATTTTTTTCTAAAATTTTATTGTATAAATCCATTTCTTCCCAACGTTGTAGGAATTGAGGTTCTTTATTTGGAAGATTTCCACGCATTGGAAACTTCGTATTTGGCATTAATAATGTATCTTTTAATTCTACCATTTTATCTCCTTTCAAAATAAAAAGCTCTTAGTAAAAGTTATAGAGGGCGAAATGTATCCACGGTACCACCTCTTTTAACTCCTACCAAGAGCACTTGTTTGTTCTATTAAAATTATTACACAATAAAGTGATAACTCCTATGTTTCTATAAAACTTTCCACCAACCAGTTTCTCTCTAAAACTCCACATAGATGTCTTGTCTTTATTTACGATATGTTTATTATATTACATTAAGAATAAAGTTTCAAGCATTTTATGTGAATTTAACATAAAATTTTCTGAAAACATTTTTAAATTTATAAAAAGACTTTAGTAAACCAATATGTGAATGAGTTATAAGTAACCTTCTCATTCTTTTATAGAGTTTTCTAAAGTCTTAATATATTTTTTATCCTCTAAAGTAATTTTTTTATAGCTGCAGAGCCATATTGTAAGATTTGTTTTTGTGTTAGTGAGGCAGTCACATTAACATTACCACCTGAGACTTCCACATTGTCGATCATAACCGGAACATCTAGTGATTTAATCTTAATTGTATTACCATTCACTCCAACTCCAGTCCCTGTTAGTGCTTCTTTCAAATATTTTCCAAAGCAAAATCAGGTATAGGCACTTTTCCGATTTTAGCATCTTCTAATACTAAATCTACAGTGTTATTCGCACCTACTACTTTTACATTCGTGTTAATCATTGTATCCCAAAGTCCTAGTTTAACTGGTAACTTAGCTTCAATATGATTACCAACAAGTTTATAACTCCCATTTAGTAATTCTGAATCTTTTTCAACAGCATTTTTAAAGATTGATAAAAATGTATCATTATCAATTTTTAGTGACGTAGTTACTTTTGAATTAGCATAACTAATATTAGAAAGGAAGTCTCCATTCAAATCTTCTAAAGTAGTTGATGCTTGAACATTTGCTAGTTTTTCTGAATTTTTAATATTATTATCTGGTGTTAAGGCATATGTTATACCACCACCAAAAAGAGCTAATACTATTAATAGAGATAGTAGTTTTCTTAAAGCTTTCATCTTGTAAAACTCCTTAGTTATTTTAAATTACATTATACTATAATATGCCGAACTATACAAATCAAACTAAACTAACTATTATATATATATCACTTCATGATTATATTTAATTTAAATCCTTTTCAATTATAGTATTTAATAAGTTCACTTGAAATATCCTTTAATATATGTTAATATGTTAGTATATTTCAATACTTTGAAAGGAGAAGGATAATTATGAATACAAAATTTTTTAAAATACTTAGTTGGGTAGCAACATTCACAGCTATGCTAATGTATATATCATATATACCACAAATTTCAGGAAATATACACGGTCATAAAGGAGACTTTATTCAACCTTTCGTTGCAGGAATAAACTGTTCTCTTTGGATACTTTATGGTCTACTAGGAGAAAAACGTGATTGGCCAATAGTTATAGCCAACTCACCAGGCATAATTTTTGGATTTACAGCTGCATTTACAGCTCTATAATATTATTAATAAACTGGCTTTTTTCAAGTCAGTTTTTTTTAAATTTTTTCCTAATTTATTATTTCAAAACTAGTAAATTTTAATGTACAAAATATATATTTTACGTTATAATGATTAGTAACCTTTTTAGGGTACGAATACATAAAGGAGATGATGTTTATGAAAGAAAAAATTACTATCAAAAATTTCACTATGAACGTCCTTAATGGTATCGCATTAGGAACTGTTCTATGTTTAGTACCAGGTGCCTTACTTGGTGAACTGCTTAAATATATAGGAAAGCTATATCCATCACTTGCGTTTTTATCATTATCAATAACTATTTCCAATGCCATGATAGGATTGGCTTCAGGAATAATAATCGGATTATTCTTTAAATTCACACCCGTAAAGAGTGTTTCAATCGGATTAGCTACATTATTTGCTGGTGGATCAATAATACCAACACCAGATAAGACAGGACTTATGCTAAAAGGTTCTGGAGATATCGTAACGATGATTTTCACAGCTGCACTAGCTACAGCTTTTCTACTGCTAATCGGAGATAAAGCTAAAAACTATGCAGTAATTATACTACCACCACTTACATTGGTAATTATCGGAGGTATCGGAAGATTCACACTTCCTTTCTTCTCGGGTGTAACGAAATTACTTGGAGATGGAATTAAACATTTACTTACTTTACAACCGATTATCCTTACTATTCTAATCGCGATGATTTTCGCGTGTCTTGTAGTATCTCCTATTACATCAGTTGGAGTTGCTCTAGCAATTAATATAGAAGGTATTGCCTCAGGTGCTGCAAACCTAGGAATTTGTGCATGTGGATTTACACTTGCAATCGCAGGTTGGGCTGTTAACTCTAAAGGAGTTTGCTTCGCACACTTTATCGGTTCACCGAAGATTTCTATGGCAAATATTTTCGCCAAACCGAAAATCATGCTACCAGTTATTTGTAGCGCAGCTGTCTCTGGAGTTTTCGCTGCCATATTAAATATCCAAGGAACACCAATGAGTGCCGGGTTTGGATTCAGTGGTCTAGTTGGACCATTAGCCCACCTTGCAACTACTGACGGAAGCACTTTAGAAATATTAAAAGCAGCTATCGCCTTCGTAGTAATTCCTGTAGTTTCTGGTTTCTTCTTCGTAAAATTATTCACGAAAATTTTACCGATTATTAAACCAGAGGATTACAAACTTAACTTATAAAATTATTTACACAGATGTGACTCGACAAAAATTGATTTCTTAAAATCACGATGTTCGAGTCATTTTTTATAATATGTAATTCATTAAAGCCTTGCATAAATTAGTCGCATAACTTATAATTATAAAGTATTAATTTTTAAGATATAAAATATTATCGACATGTTAAAGGAGTAGCTATGCTAGATCTTATTCGAAATAGAAAATTTAATGTTTATAAAACTTTAAATATTGTGAATCCCTTAATTCCTATTGCTACTGATGAAATGTTCTTACGCACAGTATCTAATAGTGATGACTGTATATTACATTTATATACATTACCAAACTCTGCAATAATCGGTGCACCAGATACACGCGTACCATATTTTGAACAGGCATTATTTGCATTTTATAGAAATAATATAATTCCAGCAGTAAGAAATATCGGAGGTCTTGGTATTATTTCAGACAAAGGAATTCTAAACTTATCAATCGTTATGAATAAACCTAAGGATAACTTTTCTATTAATGAAGGTTATGAGCTTATGACATCATTTATAAAGGCAATTTTCCCAGAAGGAGCCGATAAAATCGAAGCGGTAGAAATTGTAAATTCATACTGTCCAGGTGATTACGACCTAAGCATAGATGGAAAGAAATTTGCAGGGATTGCTCAAAGAAAGATTAAAGAAGCGGTAGTAGTTTCTATCTACATAAGTATCTTCGGTGATCAACAAAAGCGTGCAAACATCATGAAAGATTTCTATGAGATTGGAATTGATGATCAAGAAGTAAGATACAAGTATCCAAAAGTTGATCCTGAATGTATGGAAACACTAGAAAATCTACTAAATAAAAAATTCACACTTGAAGATGTTTTTGAAAGAGTAGAAAAAGTACTTTATGGTTTAGACTGTGACCTAGAAAAAGGTGAATACACAGAAGCAATGGTAGAGGAATACAATTCAATCTTCGAACAAGCAAAAGAAAGAAACGAAAGTTACTTAGAAGGAAAATAAAAACTCAAAAGTTGAGAAACCCTCAATTTAAAATAATAAATACACAAAAAGCTAGTCAGAAATATTTCTAACTAGCTTTATTTTTCATAACATTCTATAGTAAATGTAAAATTACATTGACCCAAAGCCAACTAAATGGCATAACTAATATCATAGCAGGCACCATATCTACTACTGGAAACATCTTAAGTTTCAATATTCTAAATCCTGCAGCAACCATTAAGAAACCACCACAAGCTTTAAAGTCATTAATCATCTCAGGTGTTGTAAGCGGAACTATCATTCCTGCTGATAAAAATAAAAACGTAAAAATTACAAACTGTGGTACTGCTATTAGTGAAACAATATACCCAAGATTACAAGCAAAGATAGCTGCCGTAAAGAAATCTAAAATAGACTTCGTAATCAGTAGACTTGGATCTCCTGTGATTCCTTCACTAAGACTTCCATATATCCCCATTCCACTGGAACAAAAATAGCACAATAACCGTAATCAATGTAGCTAAAAACTCCGTTTCCGACATAGAAGTATTAGGTTTCGGAACGACTTTTACCATAAGTTTTTGCATTTTTTTGACAAGCTCTATAGACTAAATCTCCAAGATTAAAAAATAAACCTACTAATGTCCCTATAATAATCGCGAATATAACCGCAGGCATATATTTCATAAGACCAATCGACGCTATGCCCATTCCCATCGAACAAAGACCAAATATCATATTCAGCTGCTCTTTATACTTTTCAGGTAATTTATCTCCCAACAACGCCCCTGCTATACCGCCTAAGAATATAGCAATCGTATTAATTATTATTCCTATTGGCATTCTATATATCCTTTCTCTTTAAACTCTCTATCATAAAAACCCCTACATCAATGATATGAAGGTTAGTTATTTTTTCAAGTTCTTTTTTGATATAAGGAAAATGAGTACATCCAAGAACAACAGCTTCTACATTTGTTAATTCAAAATAATTAAACAATGTCTTGAAGTTGAAATCTTCCACTATCTGTCCAGGTTTATTGCCCTCTTCAATCGCCTTAACAAGCTCCAACATCGATAATCCAAGTACACGTAGACGCGGATTCGATACATAAAGATTATTCTCAACACCTGTAAGACCATGAGAGTTTGCTGCCATTACAGCTAGATACTTATACTCAAGTCCTAGATTTCTATACATCTGCATAGGAGTAACAATAGAAATATTCATTTTTTCTGCCAATCTATCAAAATCGACAACAGAACTAAGTGAGTTACAGTATACAAAAATTGCATCACAATCTTTCTCCTTTAGTTCATCAATAATCTTTACAATAATATTTTCACGTTCCTCGTCTTCTAAAGCTTGAAACGTAGTTTGCTCTACTGGATTATTAGAAATTGGTACTAAAACTACATCATCATAACCATATGAACCTAGTAGATCCGCACCTAATTTCGAATCAATTGGTGTTCCAGCCATAACCGCTATTTTCATATACTGTTCTCCTATCTATTTATCTTCTATATAATTATACATTAAAACGTCTATTACTAATTCTAGAATAAATTCAGTACAAAAGATTATTCTATTCATTATTTTACACTTTTTATAAATAACTAATATTACAATTATACAAGTAAACTTCTCTCTTTACAACTATAACTAAACTAAAAAATAACTTCTACTGTAATATTTTAAAGTTTTCTATTATACAATAAACAATATTAGAATTTTACGGTATTCTAATAAAATTAGTTTAGATTCTATTAGAAGATAACATTTTTTAATCCAAGTAAAAATTCTCATATACAGACAATTATTCAAGCATTCTTCTCTTCATGTCTAATACTTAATGAATAATTTATATTTAAAATTTGAATAGTGAATTCTAATTTAACTGATTTTCATGTTATTAGAAATTATATAAATTTATTTAATTCAATTAGGTTATTCACTAAAAATTATATTTAAAATTAAACCTACAGCAAAGAGTATATTTTTCTTTTCTGTAGAAGTTGTTATTTTCCATAAATATTCAGCTCAATATGATATAATTATAAGATAACATAAGATAATATTCATATCTAAGCGAGTAATTGATGGATTAAAAAATTCTGTTAAAAACTAGAGAAAAAGCAGAAAAATGAAACTTATCAACAAGTATTTAAGAGATTTAATAATATAAATTTATAATATTTATTAAAGGGGGATTACAATGAATAAAAACCAGATGAAAAAGGTGGAAATTCAAATATTTATTTTACTGAAGATTCAAAAGCCAAGAAGTATTTAAGAAATAATTCTTCTAAAGAAAAAATAGATAGATTTAAATTAGAATTAGAAATAATGAGATATTTTAAAGATAATCCTATTGATGGTGTAGTAAAAATTTATGATGTTTTTGATGATTCTAATGACATTAAAAATTCATATATAAAAATGGAAAAATATGATGGTAATATTAATGATTTATTAGGTTACACAAAAGGTAATGTGAGAAAAACATTAGAACTATTATTGCCTATTTTACATGTGTTGAATAAAATTTCAAAATTTGAAAATCCTATTTATCATAGAGATATTAAACCAGATAATATTTTATATGAAAAAAATGGAGAAAATTATAAATTATTTTTAACTGATTTTGGTATTTGCTATATAGATAATAAAAAAGAAAGACTGACTCAAGATGAAACAGCGATAGGACCAAGAATGTTTATTGCTCCAGAATATGAAAAAGGTAGAATTGACAATATTAACCATAAAGGAGATATATTTTCTATTGGAAAAGTCATCTGGTATATGATAAATGGTGAAGACAAGGATTTTTTAACATCAAATTTTTGGCATAAAAAAGAATTTAATTTAGTTAAAAAATTTGTTAATAATACTGATATGATTTTTGCAATAATATTATATCAATTTGTTTGAATTTTATTCCTGATGATAGACCAGATTATGATGAATTAATTATTTTAATTCAAAATTTTCTTGAAAAATCAAAAATAGATAGTGATGAAAGGTTAAAATTAGAAGTTGCACAATACGAAGAAAAAAGAAAAATTGATCTAGAACAAATAAAAGAGAAAAATGCTTTACTTAGTTAATACTTTTAGTACATGCTTTGTCGAAGCATTAGAAAAGTTAAATAATAAATATGATTTTGATTTAATTTCTACGATATTAACAGAATATAAAAGTAAATCTAAAAATGGAGTAGATTATACTTCAAACTATGTGGAAGATAATATTGAACATTCTCTTTACAGAAAAAAATTTGATAGAATTTATATTTACATCGATTATCATTCAGCAAAAGATAACGAAAAGTATTGTAATGTGGAAATTAAATATCATATTTATTCTAAAAATAAAATAGCGAAATCATTCCGTATATTCTATAAGGAAAATGGAGTATTGTATTCTGAATTTAACCAAAAAATTGAACTATTTTCAGAAGAAGTTATTTTAGGTTGGGGAAAAGACTTGATTTCGGAGTATGTACGTTCCTATGATCAATAATAAAGTATTAAACGATATAAATTAACTACAAAGTATTGGGGTATTTTGTAATCAATCAATTCTTTTATATCTTTAAAGGATGAGTATTTCATAATTAGAAGATTGAAAGTTTTCTAACCGTACTTTTTAAGATTTTATTGACATGTTTCTCTTGATTTGTTGTATAAATTCCTCTTCTTACTTTTACACTAAATTTAAATTCTATTATTATAATTAGGATATATATGATTCTCTAGAAATTGTGACTAATTCACTATGCATACAAAAAAATTAAGGGCTGGAATTAATTTCCCAGCCCTTAATTTATAGATTCCTTATTATTTAATATCTATTTTCAATTGATCATCTACATAGTCTAGGTGGATTTCCATTCCATCTTCGATACCATGACGGATTAATTCAACTGAAAGTTTGTTTTCGATTTGACTTTGGATGAATCGTTTAAGTGGACGAGCACCGAATTTCATATCGAATCCAGCAGTCGCAACCCAGCTAGAAATATTATCAGTATATGTTAAAGTAATATTTCTATTAGCAATACGCGCAACAAGTTCGTTAAGAAGTTTATTAGCAATTCCTTTAATATTATCTTCAGTTAATGGTTTGAAGATAATTATGTCATCCATACGGTTTAGAATTTCTGGTTTGAAGTATCCGTAAAGTTGGTTAGTAACATTTTTACGAGTTTCTTCAGAAATCACACCATCTTTAACTTCTTCTAATAGTTCTAATGAACCGATGTTAGAAGTCATGATAATTATTGTATTTTTGAAATCTACTACTACACCTTTAGAGTCAGTAAGTGTACCTTCATCAAGAAGTTGAAGTAAGATATTGAACACATCTGGGTGAGCTTTTTCGATTTCGTCCATTAAGATAATACTATAAGGATTACGTCTTACACTTTCAGTAAGTTGACCACCTTCTTCATAACCGATGTAGCCTGGAGGGGCACCGATTAAACGGCTAACTGAGTGTTTTTCCATGTATTCACTCATGTCGATACGCACAATATTACGTTCATCATCGAATAAGTTAAGAGCCAATGCTTTCGCAAGCTCAGTTTTACCTACCCCAGTAGGACCTAAGAATAGGAAGCTACCGATCGGTCTGTTAGGATCTGCGATACCAGCACGAGAACGTAAGATTGCATTAGTTACACTCTCTACAGCTTCATCTTGACCTATTACTTTTTCATGAATAGTATCAGCTAGATGTAATAATTTTTCTTTTTCAGTTTCTACTAGACGAGTTACAGGGATACCAGTCATTTGACTTACGATAAATCCTATCTCATCTTCAGTAACTTCTTGTTTTAGAAGTTTGTACTCTTCGTGTTTAGATTTTTCTTCTAATTCTTCTAACTCTTGAGTTAATTTTGGTAAAGTAGAATATTGTAGCTCAGATGCTTTTTCTAAATCATAGCTATTTTGAGCTTGTTCTAATTCTAATTTAACTCTGTCAATTTTTTCACGTAGATTTTTAACAGCTGATAATTTTTCTTTTTCACTATCAACTTGTAATTGTAGTTTATTTTGTTCTTCTTTTAGATTAGCCAACTCTTCTTTTAAGTTTTCTAAACGTCTTTTAGACACATCATCATCTTCACTACTTAGTGCTTTTTCTTCTATCTCAAGTTGCATAACTTTACGATTGATTGTATCTAATTCAGCAGGGTTAGAAGAGTTTTCAGTTTTAATAGTTGCACAAGCTTGGTCGATTAAATCGATAGCTTTGTCCGGTAAGAATCTATCAGTAATATATCTGTTAGATAATTCTGCAGCTTCTACAATCGCACGATCAGAGATTTTCACACCGTGGTAAACTTCGAATCTTTCTTTAAGACCACGTAAAATTGAGATTGTATCTTCTACAGTAGGCTCATTAACAAGAACTTTTTGGAAACGACGTTCTAATGCAGAATCTTTTTCGATATATTGGCGATATTCATTAAGAGTTGTAGCACCGATACAGTGTAGTTCACCACGAGCAAGCATTGGTTTTAAGATATTACCAGCATCCATTGCTCCATCAGTTTTACCAGCACCAACAAGCATATGAATTTCATCGATGAATAAAATAATTTTTCCATCTTGTTCTTTAACTTCTTTTAATACAGCTTTTAGTCGTTCTTCGAACTCACCACGATATTTAGCTCCTGCGACTAAACTAGTAAGGTCAAGTTCGAATACAGTTTTGTCTTTAAGACTTTCAGGTACATCACCGCGTACAATACGTTGAGCCAGTGCCTCAACAATCGCAGTTTTACCTACCCCAGGTTCCCCTATCAACACTGGATTATTTTTGTTTTTTCTTGATAAAATTCTAATTACATTTCTTATTTCTTCATCACGTCCTATCACAGGATCAATTTTACCACTACGTGCAGCTTCTACAAGATCACGACCATATTTCTCTAAAACTTCGTAGTTGTTTTCTGGGTTTTCGTTCATAACTTTTTTACCTCCTCTGATATTATCGATAACAGCTACTAAATCTTTTAACGTAGTCACCTTATCGATATATTTTTTACTATACTATTTTTCAAATAACTCGCAAGAACAATATGTTCACACGAAATAAATTTATCTTCATATTTCTCTTTATATTTATTAGCTTCTATTAATAAAGCATTCAAATCATTACTTAGATAACTAGCATAATTGATATTATCTCCTTCTATACTATTTACCTTCGCAATTTCGTTATCTAACTCATGAGTTAAATTCACCTTATCAACATTTACTCTTCCTAATATATCACTATATAAATTACTACCAGTAAGAGCTGCTTTTAAGAACATCTCACTCGTAATACTTTGACTTTTTTTCTCAGTTGCAAATTCGGAAGATTTCGCTAAGATTTCTTTCACACTATTAGTAAAACTATTAATATCCATTGTAAATCTCCTTTGATTAAATTATTAGATCAAGAGGTTTTTATATTCGTTGATCAGTATCTCTATTATAATAAAGATACTGACCTCATAAGATACACCTAAATATTTAACAAACTAAAAGGTTTTATGGAATATATTTAAGTTTTATCTTTTTGACCTTCTTTGACCTTAAATAAATTATAACATGTTTTGACCTTTTTGACAATTAAGTTTTTTTAAAAATTTTAAAAATAAAATAGCTCACAAACCTTATGTTGACAAGCTTTAAACTATATATTATACTTAATATTATCTTAGAGATATAAAAATATATGCTCTACTGTTTACTTTCTCAGAGAGATTAATTTCTGCTCTGCAAGACACTTATGAGATTTCATAGGTGTTTTTTTAGTAATAAAAAAAGCGTGAAATAAATCACGCATAGATTATATATTATATTTTAAAGTAAACAATCAATAATTTTAAGATTTACTAAAACATTTACTACAATTTTGCATTAGGATTCTCATTATTAAAAATTTCTATTAAATTCTCCATATCCTCTTTTGTTGCATAGCGTCTAACAAATGTTCTAGCAGCCGTTCTTCTATTATTCATTAAAGCACGTTCTTTATTTTTCTCATAATAAGCTTTACTTGCTTTCTTTTGTGCTTCAGACGTTTTTGATTCAGTCATTCTATTCTCCTACATTATTATATATACTTTTACTATTTATTAAAGAAAAAATAATAAATAGATACTCCTATAATACAAGTCCCCAAGATACTTTGTAAAAATTCTTTTTTTGTACTTCTGCGAATTTCTATTTCTAATTTTCTTTTACCTAATTTATATTCTTTTTTCATAAATAATTGGCTTAATGGTTAAAATAAACAATGATTCTCTCTCTATTATATTATAATTTCACTCAGTACACATAAATAATTGATTAATCTTTTCTATTATTTTACCACTTTGCACTCTCCTTTCTTATCCTTCCCTTAAATATAATACACGTATCAAGGTTTGTCAATCAAATTTATAAAAAAGAGCGGCTCAAAAATCGTGATCTCAAAGAAATCAATTTTATCGAGCCGTCCCTATTGATTATTCATGCGTCTATACATCTAAACACAATTTTCAAACTGAATTATTTTTATCCCGTACCATCAGCAAACGGCACTATTTTCGAACTGAATTACTTCTACCCCGCTCCATCAGCAAGCGGCACTATTTTCAAAGAATTAAATTAACTCTTCTACGCTTTTAGTATATCTATTTTTTCAAGTAATGTCAATTATTTCACTTAAATTTATTATTCCTTCTCACTCACAAAACCATTTTTT
This sequence comes from uncultured Gemella sp., assembly GCA_927911745.1. GTDB lineage: Bacteria > Bacillota > Bacilli > Staphylococcales > Gemellaceae > Gemella. The sequence continues at coordinate 8,116 of CAKMQF010000037.1, read as the reverse complement.
TCTAATAGTTCTTTAGTTACTTTTTCTATTCCTGAAGGTTGTGCATAGAAATCCGCGAACTTCTTAGTCCATGTTTTTGTCTCACGTGCTTCAGCGAAGTCTACCATTGTTTGACGGTATTCTTTTAATACTTCTACGCTTGATTTAGGGAATTCATTGTATCCTACATTAGCCGCTTCTGGTAATCTAGGTTTGACTTTTTCCGTAGATAACTCTTCGTCTTTAACTCCGATACTTAATCCACATAAGAACAATGCATTTTCTGGAATATTTAGTAATTCAGAAATCTTATCTCCAAAACCTCTTACTCCACCGCAACAAACAATCCCGTATCCTAAAGACTCAGCAGCTAAAGCGGCATTTTGCATCGCAATACCAACATCTAAAGTACCGATAAGTAGTGGTTCATATTGATTAGAAATATCAAACTCTCCACCTTCAATATCAAACGCTAATTTGATGTTAGTATAATCTAAACAATATAGTAAGAACGCAGCTGAATTTTCAATATGAGCAGCATTACCAGGTGCTTTATCACGGATTAAATCAGCTATTTGTTGTTTAGTTTCACCTGTTGTTACAATAATACTATAGTGTTGACCATTCATCCAGCTAGATCCTTGTTTAGAACTAGCGATGATTTGCTCAAGGTGTTCTTTAGGAAGGTCGTTTCCTTTTACAAAACTACGAGTCGTACGATGGTTTAGCATCGTTTTAATTACTTCATTCATATGTTACCTCCACGGTTAAATGAATTATTTGTTTGTGTCGATAGTTATATTATAACATGAAAAAATGAGGTTGAAAAGGGAAATCAGTGACTAATTTATACTATTTTACTATTTTACAATTTTGTTATATATATTTTCCCTCTATTTATCATACATTCTATATACTTAAAGTTATTACCTTACTTTATATTATTTTTCAGAAATTTTTTCTACTAACGTAGATTGAGTTAATAAAGAATAAATTTCATTAATATTTTTTTTATCTTGTCTATCATCTTTTCTAAATTTACAATATGTGAATATTAAATAACTTTTTGCTCTTGAAAGTGCAACGAAGAATGCACTCTTATCTTCTTCTGGTTGCTTATTAAAATTCCAGAATGCAGAATCCTCTAAACCTAGAAAATAAACTGCCTCATATTCTAATCCTTTACTTTTATGGATAGTCATTATTGGAATTGAGTTTTCACCCTTGAAATTAGATACTATTTCTATCCATTCACCCTGTAATTGAGAATATTCTTTATATAATAATTTTGAAAACTTATCAATGATAGTAGCTAGGTCATTTTTTCCATTGTACATTGAAAAGTTAGAAATAATTCTTTTTTCATCTATTTTTTCAATAATACAATAAATTAAATTTAGCATACTTTCTTCATTAGGAATAAAATTTGAAATTAGGTAAGTAATATCACTAACTATATTGTCAATCTCCTTATAGGATTTTGCTAAAATTAATTCATCAGTAAACTCATCTATTCCATTGATATTTCCATAAAAACTACTAATATTTTCCCAAATTAAAGGATCTCGTTTTCCTTGACTGCATGATATTAAATCTAATAATAGGTTACAAGTAGGGTCTTTTAAAAGCTCTTGATATTCATTTTCAATTCTTGCTCTAATCCCTTTACTGCTTAATGTAGTTATCAATTTTGAACTATAATCATCAACCTTCTGTTTTGCTAGAATACAAATTTCTGATGGTCGTATACCTCCTTGAATTTTTGATTCTATATCATTTGCAATTAACTCAGCTTCTAAACTTTCATTTTCAAATTCAAATAATGTTATTTCACCCTCTTGAAATTCTGGATAATTATTGGTCTGAATAGAACTTTGATTACTATTTAATATCTGATGAACCTCTTTTTGAAATTCAACAAGTTTAGGTACAGAGCGGTGATTCATCAACAATTGATATTCATTTGAATTAAAGTCTCGAATATAGTCTGGAAAAATATCAGGCTTTGCACCTGCCCATCTCATAATGGCTTGCTTATTATCTCCAACTGCTGTTAATTTACAAAATAAACCTAAAAAACAAGTTTTTAATAAATCATACTGGGCATATGTAGTATCCTGAAATTCATCTAGAAATACAAAATCGTATGTCATTTGAAGTGCTTTACGGATATATTCGTTAGTAGCTATTATTTGAGTACTCAACTTTGTTATTTGACTATACAAGAGAGCCGGATTATTATCTTGTGTTCCTTTTAGTAAATCCTTTTTTAATTTGTGAGTATTCCCGTCATTAAGTATAATATTTTCGACAAAATTTCTTATATCTGACATTCTACATCCATTAACATTAATTTCATTCATAGAGAGTAGTTCTTTTATAGTATCCCAATCTTCAATCAAATAATCTCTTGATGGTCGTATATCCTCAGGTAGAACATCTCTAAATTGGTCTAAAATTCTCTTTTCAAAAGCCGAATAGGTTAATGAGGTAAAACGAGAAGCATATTCATCACCATAACGTTTCTTAACTCTTTCTTTCAAATTTGATGCAGCATCCGTTTTGAAACTTAATGCTAGAATTTTTTTCGGAGAAACGCATTTATTTGTAGAGAATAGATAGTCTAACTTTTGAGCTAGTAATTCAGTTTTCCCTGCACCTGGTCCAGCAATGACTAAACAGTTTGTTACATCTTTGACGGCTTCTAATGCAGTCTTTTCTAAAATGATATCTCCTTTAGGAAACCACTCCTCACTCTTTATCATGTTCAATACCTCCAAGTAATTCTTCAGCACGGTTAACTATTTTTCAAATACAGGGGGCAGATTTCTTGTTAATTCATCATTATTAATAGATGATAAAAATTGCATATGAGTTGTTGGCTTTCCTCTACCTAAAAAGAAAATATTGATACCAAATCATTAATTCTTTCTCTTCTCTAGTAAAACTATCCCCTGGTCCACTCTTATCCTTTAAAGTAGCTATCTTTGCTTCTTCTATACGTTTTTCGAGGCCTTTTAACTGCAATTTATCAATACAATCCAAATCAGTTAATTTTACCTTTTTACTATTCCCACCTGAATCAGCATATAAAACGACTGGTCCTTCCTTCGAAGATAACATATCCAGATAATGTTTCTTATAATACTGTAACATTAAGAAATCAATATCAAGTGGTGCAGAAAAGAAAACATTAAATTTTTCTAAATGATTATCCAGGATAACAATGGTTGAGAGAGGATATCAGATATCTGATTAGAATTAATTCTAGCAATCTCTTGATCGTTCAATATTCTGCCATCTTTCATTTTCACTAAATCATTACGCTCAATACCTATTTTTAGTAACTGCTGGATAGCATATTGTACTCTCCCCCAACCACCTCCGTATCTCTCATTATCAAAATCCAACAAGGTAATATGAGGAATTCTGAGAGCATTTAATAATTTCCAAAAATAGTTGACATGTCTGCCCCCTAAAGGGACAATTGAAATCTGAGAGCTATCTACCTCTTTCCCAAGTAAATCAAAAAACTTTGGTAATAGCAGTTCCTCACTGTCGCCTTCACCTAGAACTACTAACTTCGCAAAATATAGTTCAGGATAAGCTTGGATTGCTCCCTTAATATATTTATAAGATTCATCTATAGCTTGAGGTAGCTGTATATCAGAAACAATGGTTTGAAGAACTCTGTCATTATTTTCTATTCTTAAATACCTCAAATCTTCTGGGTCAATTCTTTTTACAATAGCTGGAGAATGTGACGTTAAAATTACTTGAGAGTTGTCATTATTGCCTAATTGTTTAAATCTTTTTATCAGTTTTCCAATGTGATGTGGAGCAATATGATTTTCTGGTTCTTCTATTGCTAAGATAGTTAGTACTGGTGGAATCAACTTAAATCTTGGATTATCAAGATTTTCTTCACGGTCTTTGGTAATTTCTAACTCAATATCAAGTATCGAATCAACAAGTGAAAAATAAAAAATAGACCTCAGTCCATCTCCTAGATCTGAAACTGTAAATGCTTCTTCAGTGGTTGTTGGTGAAAATTTTAAGGCAATCTGTCTAAGTGCTGTCGCCATCTCAGAAGAATTAATAATCAACTCTGCTTGAGAAAAACGGTTATCTTCATGATATAATCCCCATGATTTCTGAATCACATTGTTGATCTGAGTTAATGCTCCATTTTCAGATAAAAAGGTGTTATTCAACTCATCAATTTTATCTGTAATTTCATTTATCTCATCTTCAGTCCAATTTATACTATTTACCAATCTACTTAACATACTACCTGAAGCATTACCCAACTCCTTCTCAGGCGTTCTTGAAGCAGGTACATAAAGTACCCTAATTTTATCCAAATCCTTTCTAGGAGCACGATGTTTGTCTTCATCTCTAATAGTATCTTCATCAGATGAAATATAATAGAATTGAGTATCAACACTTCCTTCAACTGTTCCATCATCTTCCCAAGAAGATTCTAACCTGATTCGTAGAAATGGTTTGGCATCATCTTGAGAAACTGTAAAGTGTTCGAAGAATGTTGGAATAGCAGGTCCATATGAATTTCTATCTAGCTCATCAAATTCAAAAATAGTTTCTATAAAAAGCTCCCTTGTATTTTCACCAGGGCTTGATCCTTTTGGTAGATGAAAATCATTTTTTCGAATGATTCTATCGCTTTGTTTATCTGAAAACAGCTTACTCAAAGCCTGTAATACAGTTGTTTTTCCCGAACTATTATTTCCAATCAGTACCGTTTGATTGTTAAATTCAATAACTTGTCTTTCACCGAATGATCTAAAATTATTAATAATTACTTTTGTTAATTTCATTTATTCTCCTTTTTTAACTTTTCTTATTTAAAAAAAATGATTTTCACTATTTCCTTTACATATCATAAACTAGATTAATACTTTAATTACCTATAGCTATGCATTATTTGGAAAATTACTATTTATAAAATACCAATTCATATTTTATAACATCATATTTAATTGAAATTTAATCCAAATATATAGAATAACCATCTTTTGTTATATTTTCATATTATTAATTCTTGTACCTATCTGTTGAATATCTAGCTATCTAATTACACACCCCTAGATACAATTCATATTCTATATATTTATTACTTATAATCACAAATATTAGGTTCTAAAAATATTATTTTTTTAGCTTAAATTAAATTTACAAATACATATCTATTTTCCGGTTTCTCTTCTGAATACTTTTCAAATATTATTGATATTCTATCTCTTAATTTTTTCATCTCTTTTTCCTTTGTAGTTCACTCATAAACTGAAAAATAAAATTTAAAACATACCTCATTATTATTTATATATTTATCAAATAGCAATCTAAAATATCTCTAGTTTGCTTCCGATAATAAACGCCCGTAAAAGCAACTGTTTTTATAGTATTAGGAAGTAAATCTTGTATTGAAGTACAATAATGCTTTGCTTCATCAGTATATAACTCTAATGTTCTTGATATTTTTGTAAATAAATATTCTCTTTTATTATAACTAATTTTATCTTCATCAATTCCGAATATTATATATATTACCAAGTTTATAATTACCATGAATATTATCGCTTTGTGAAATCCAGGAGCTTGTGTAGTTGAACGATAAAATATTAAAACATATTCTATTATTATCCTTATTTTCCATGATATGATATAAAGATCTAAATAGCGATATTGTTTTTTTTACTGTATTCTTTGCTTTTTCTTTTAATTTCTTCTTCTAAATATAATTTAAAATCATTTTCCACAACATGTAATCCTTTCAATAAGTTCTAAAGTATCTTTAGCACCTGAACCGAAAGATTTATTTCCAAATGCTGGAGGTGCTTCCCAAGGAGAAAGTTCATTATTCCAATCCGCTATTTTAAAAGCAATAAGTGAGAATTGTTTTCTGTATTTTTTTTAATTTCTGTTACTTCATTATCCAATACTTCTATATCATGTTCATCAACAGTTTGTATTAATAAGTATTGTGTATTCCCTGAAATATATCCAATACATTCTTTATTGTCGATGACAAATTTCTCTTTTCTTAGTTTCATTAATTTCTCCTATGATGTTTATTATTTCATATACTCATATATTACCAATCTATAGAATAATTCATTTTCTTCTTAAGCCATATTTTCCAAAATAATTTCTTTAACAATTTTTAGATGCGCCTCAATTTTCTTAACATCCGTTCTTATATAATTAATCAACTCTTTACTAGATACATGTTTTTTTATAAGTGCATAATCATAAAAATCTCGTTTATCATATGTCTTCCATTTTTGTCTTGATGATGATTTTTCTAAAATTGGATTATCCTCTAGATTGAAATGATACAAACAAGTTTTTTCTTTTATACTATCACATATTCTTTCTAAATCAACTAATTTCGCTTTATCTTCAAGAGAAAAACTAACCTTATGTCTATACTGATTTCCTTGTATTTGAATATCAAATGATGACGTAGTACCTTCGATTGGAAGATCAATGCCAAAATGATGTCCGCCCCTTATTCTACCAGAGTATGTTTTATACCCCAAATAAGAAATCTTATTCTGTAAATTCGCATAGTGAATCTTCTCGATAACAGATCTTAATCTCATACCTTCAAGTACCTTATTATTAGACTCTTCTAAAAAATATGATTTACCATAACTTATCTTTTCAATAAACACTTCCACATTCTTCATATATTCAATATAATCTTTTAAGAATAATCTAAAAGTCTCATCTACTTTATCAAGTAAACCATTACAATACTCAATTAACTCACCATAACTTCTTCTGAACCAACTATCAGGAAGCTCAAATCCTGGTTTAACTAAACTAAGAAGTATTCCTTTAGCATTAGAATCTTTTTCAGAATAACGAATTAATTGATTCTCAGCAGGCAAAGACTTTACTTTATTTTCTATAAAAATTACATGAGTCTTTCCATCCTCATCAATAACCTCGATAGTTAAATCAATTGAATTTTTTTCTCTGTATACCTTCAAGTTAGTATATTTTTTATTAATATCAATAACATCATTAAAAAACTTATGATTAATATATTCAGACTTCTCTAGAACAACAGCAAATAGATTGCTGTGATATAGTTCTAAATTACTTAGGATAGTTGATAATTCAGTGTATTTTCTATTTTATTCCTAAGAGTTAATAACTCATTATAATTTCCCATTTAACAATTCCTTTACTTTGATACTTAATATAATCTGTTATGTTTTATTATAACATAAATAATAAGAGTAATGTTTCAAATGTAAAAATAGAAAATATACCCTCTTTACTTGAATCACTTCAAATAAAGAGAGTATATTATATTTTTAATATTGTATCATTTTTACAAAAAAATAAAGTATAGAAAAATTTAAAACTTATTTTAGTATTATTATATTTACAACTTCCATATATTCATTTTTAGTTCAAATTATGCTACGTTTTTAATTTATCCTAAAAATGAATTAACTATATTACATTACATCTGAAATTGTTTAATTTTTTTCGCACTCATACGATCTTATTAAAAAGTTTTTTTAGTTAATAATAGCTTATTTATCTAATCTAATTACCTCTATAATTATGTATGAGTTGTTTTATAGATTTTATTTCTTGTATTATTATATACTTTTCATAAAATCATAATCAATATGCTCTTCTTCATTAACAGGAAGTAATATTTTCTGGCGTTTCAAGCGTGCTGTTCCCATCTTATAACCATATCCATACTTTTCTTTTTGACTAGAAATCATAAATGAGATAAATTTCGCCACATGGTCATCTCTGTATTTCAGAATTAATTTTCTAGTATCATTTCCAAAAAGTGCAGGATATGAGTGATAAAATGAATATCCTACCGAGCCATTACGGTTAACCGATATACATTTTTCTTGCAATGTTGTATTTTTATTAGAAATAAAATACCCTATTCCATTATTGTTTGCTGTTGCTGTAATGTAAGGAGTCCTACCTTCAATTCTCTCTCGTTCATAAATATCTTTTCCTGATTTAATTTCACAAATATCTTCGATAAAAAATTCTTTCCATGAAACATTTTTCAGTAAATATTTGTTTTCAAGTTTCTTAGCCATTATATATATATATATATATATAT
>CAKMQF010000036.1 GCA_927911745.1 uncultured Gemella sp. | reverse complement strand
AAAGGTGTATCTAAAGCTATAAATACTATGAAAAACACAAAGACTATATGCTTAACGCTGTAAAATATGAGTAATTCTAACGGTCCATTAGAAGGATTTAATAATAAAATAAAACTACTAAAGAGAGTATCTTATGGATATTCTAGCTTTAGTAATTTCAGATTACGCATTTTAATTTATGTCTAGATTATTTGTTTCTGAATATAAAAATAATGTTAAACTTAGTGAAAGTAAGAAAAAATCTAAGCAGCAAAATGCTGCCTAGATCTCATTTCCTATTTTTCTCCATGCCCCGAATTTGACAAAGAGCCTTAAAAACAAAAGGATTTGGTAATTGAGAACAATTATCAAATCCTTTCAATCTTTTTTCTATTTCTTTATTTCTTCTTTATAATCACAATGTGCACATTGAACACCTTTTTTTCCTTCATATAAGATATTCTCACATTTTGGACAACTTCTATTTATAGGTTTATCCCATGAAACAAAATCACATTCTGGGAATCCTTCACAACCATAGAATAATTTTCCTTTTTTAGATTTCTTCTCTAAAATCTCATGTTTCTTACATTTTGGACATGTTACTCCAACCTTTTTTTGGATAGTGTTAGTGTATCTACAGTCAGGGAAATTAGAACAAGCAATAAACTTACCGAATTTACCTAACTTAAATACAAGTGGTGAAGAACACTCTGGACAGCTTTCTCCAGTATATTCTTGTTTGATCTCCACTTTTTCCATTTCAGTTTCTGCTTTTTCAACATCTTTTCTAAAATTACTATAGAAATTATATATAGTTTTTTCCCAACCTACTTTTCCTTCTGCTATATCATCTAATTGACTCTCAAGATTAGCTGTAAACTTAGTATTTATAATATCAGGAAAATATTGTTCTGTTATTTTACTAACCAATGTTCCTAATTCAGTTGGTGTAAATACTTTATTTTGTAATTTTACATAATATCTCTTTTGCAATGTATCAACAATTGTAGCATAAGTTGAAGGACGTCCTACTCCTAGTTCTTCAAGTTCAGCTATAAGTTTAGCTTCAGAGTAGCGTGCAGGTGGTTGAGTAAAATGCTGTTCTTCTTTTATTTCTTTCACTTTAGCATCTTCTCCAACTTTCAAATTCTGGTGCAAGTTTAACTTTTTCTTTTTCTTTCAATATAGCTAAGAAGCCATTAAACAGTAACTTAGAATGTGCACCTCTATAGACAACATTATTATTTTCAAACGTTGTTGTACTTGTTTCATAAACTGCAGCACTCATACGACTAGCTAAGAATCGTTCCCATATAAGTTTATATAACTTATATTGGTCATTTGATAAGTATTCTTTAATACTATCAGGTGTAAAATTAACATTTGTAGGTCTTATTCCTTCGTGAGCATCTTGAACATTCTTGCTTGATTTTCTAACTTTAACTGTTGATGCTAGATATTCTTTACCAAAATTGTTTAGTATATAATCACTAGCCATTTTTACAGCTTCATCAGAAACCCTTGTAGAGTCCGTTCTCATATAGGTAATTAAACCGGTAACTCCACCTAACTTTTTAAGGTTAATCCCTTCATACAGTTCTTGAGCAACACTCATAGTCTTACGTGTTTTAAAGTTAATCTTTCTTGAAGCATCTTGTTGCATTGTAGAAGTAATATAAACATTCGGTGCATTACGATTTTTATTAGTTTTCGTTACATCGATAACTTTAAATGTCTCACCTTTTATCGCTTTTCTTATTTTATCTACATCTTTTTTACTTTCAAGTTTAAGTTTTTCACCTTTATAAGAATAGAAATTAGCCGTTAAAACTTTTCTATTTTTTATAAAATCGATTGGCATAGACCAATATTCTTGTGGAACAAATTTTTGAATTTCTTCTTCTCTATCAACAATTAGCTTTAGAGCGGCATTTTGCACTCTTCCTGCAGATAGCTTTGGTTTTACTTTTTTCCAAAGTACAGGAGAAATATTATATCCAACTAAACGATCTAATATTCTTCTAGCTTGTTGTGACTGAACTAAATCAGTATTTATCTTACGTGGGTGCTTTATCGCATCTTTTACAGCGTCTTTTGTTATTTCATTAAAAACAATTCTGTTATCAGAATTATTATCTAATCCTAAAATGTGTGCAATATGCCAAGCTATTGCCTCTCCTTCTCTATCGGGATCGGATGCAAGGAATACTTTCTTTCCTTTGGCTTCTTTTTTTAAAGACTTAATTACATCGCCTTTCCCTCTTATAGAAATGTAATCAACATTTACATTTCCATTATCTAGTACTTCTACTCCCATTCTACTTTTTGGAAGATCTCTTACATGACCTTTTGAAGATATTACTCTATATTTTTTCCCTAGATATTTTTCAATAGTTTTTGCCTTAGAAGGAGATTCGACTATTACTAAATTTTCTGCCATTTTTTTCTCTCCATAATTTTATAATAAGTAGTATCTTAAAACATTTTTATTAACTTGTCAACTTTTTCCATTAAAAATTAATCAATTTTAGTCAATATTAATGGTTCAGCATTCTCTCTGACAACAATCGTATGTTCATACTGAGCAATATATGAACCATCATTGCTACTAATTCCCATTCATCTCTATCTGAGTTTCCTACAGTTTTAGCTTTTGTCGAAACGAATGGTTCAACAGCTAAACACATACCATCTTTTAAGATTAGATTATCCCATGGATCAAAATAATTAAACACATGTTGTGGTTCTTGGTGTAATGAAGTTCCGATTCCATGACCAGTCAGGTTTTCAATTACTTCCAACTTATGTTCTTTTATTTTTTTATGTACATGTTTACCAATTTGGTTTATTTTTCTTCCTGCTACAGCATGCTTGATTCCTTCGTAAAAAGCTTCTTTAGCTACTTCACATACTTTTTCTTTCATTGGATCATCTACCTTACCAACAACGAAAGAAATACCTGTATCGGCATAATAACCATCTTTACAACCTGATACATCAATATTAAGAAGGTCACCATCTTTTAGTATTTTTGTACTAGAAGGTATTCCATGCGCTGCCTGATAGTTTAATGAAATACATGTATATCCTGGAAAATCGTACTCAGTAATTGGCGCAGATTTCGCTCCATATTTTTCAAATAATTCTTTAGCGATATTGTCTAATTCTTTTGTTGAAACACCTGGCACTGCTTTTTTGACCATTTCATCGCGAATAGTAGCACAGATGAAACCTATTTCTTTCATTTTTTGTAATTGTTCTTCTGTTTTAATAATCATGCTTTCTCCTTTTATTTAACTAGTTCGAATAAATTTTTAATAGAATAAGTCGGTTTATGCTCTTTAGTTTCTAAATCTTCTACACTTGTAACACCTGTTTGAACATGAATTGTATCTATTCCACCATTAATACCAGACATAATATCTGTATCATAGTTGTCCCCAACCATTACAATTTCATCTTTGCTATAACTAAATAGATTCATAGCACTTTCCATAATGATTTTACTTGGTTTTCCTATAAATGTAGCTGGTGTAGAAGTAGCGTATTCTAGATACTTAACTTGACCTCCGTTACTTGGTACAAATCCATTAGCTGTTGGTAATAGAGTATCTGGATTAGTTCCAATAAGTTCTGCTCCATTTAATATAGCTCTTGCCGCAGTAGCAAGTTTATCGTATGTAAGTTTTCTATCAAGACCTACTACAACAGCATCAACACCATCTTCATTTTCTTTTTGATTAAATGAACTTAAAGTGTTTTTCAATCCACTTTCGCCTATTACATATAAATTTTTATATCCCTTACCTTCAAGATAAATTTTAGTAGCATCACTTGATGTAAATACGTGCTCCTCTGATGTATCTATATCAAAATTCTTTAAGTGCTCAGCAACTTCTTTAGGTTGTCTAGTTGAATTATTAGTTAAAAATAAATAGTCTATGTTATTAGTATTTAGATAATCAACAAACTCCTTTGCATATTTTATCTTTTTTATCACCATTATAAATAGTTCCATCTAAGTCTATTAGATATAATTTATATTGTTTTATACTCATTCCATCTCTCCATTAATTTCATTTATCATAATATATTCAAATATTAGTTTCTTCTATACGAATAAATTACGCAACTATTTCTATTTTACACCTATTATAAAAAAAATAAAAGCATTAATTAGGATTTTCCTACTTAATGCTTATATAAAATCGTTAAAAATACTATTTAAAAAGACTAGCCATGAGTTCATTTCTGATAATTGTTTCTTCTCATGATACCAAACTATCATTATGACAGATTGTAAAGTTATATACCATTTTAGTCTATTTCTATATTTTATTGTCGGTTCTTGTCCATAAATTTTTAACCACTCATTCCATTCATTTTGTGGAATGTATCGATATAATACAAATGAAATATCAATAGCGGGGTCACAAAGTATAGAGTGTTCCCAATCTACTAAAAATAACTTTCCTTGATCTGAAAGTAACCAGTTATCTTTATGTAAATCTGTGTGACAAGGTGTATATTCTACATCATCATCTGGTAAACACTTCTCTAAATAATTTAATGCATCAACAATATTACTATTTTTCCTAAGGTCATCAGCAATAATCGATTTCAAATTACTAAGCGATCTAGCTGCTGTTTCTTCAGCGTATCCTTGAGCCTTCATAATTTTTTTTAATTTTGATGATCCGTGCACTTTTTTCAAAATTTCAGGTATACGTCTATCAGTCATATCTTCCGTATTTAACGTTCTACCATTTTCAAAATCTTGTGCGATTAATACATCTCCATTACTAATTCGCTTAGTCCATCTTAACCTAGGTACGATACCTTCTGCAGAAAGAGTTGCTATCATCGGAGTAGTATTTTTTTTAATAAAGTAACGTTGGTTATCTCTTGAACAAAAATAATCTTCGTTATATGTATCATCTAAAGTCCAGCCCATCTGATAATATTCTTTAGACATATTTTATACTGCTCCTTTCTTCAATCTCTTTTTAAAAATTATAATGCACTATATATTTTACATTCTTTAACCATTTTTTTCAAGATGCTATTTTTTAACTAAAATTAAAAATCTCAAAGATATTATAATTTATATATACAAAAATTAGAATTAATATCTTTGAGATTGCTTATTATCTTATTTTTTACAAAATAAACATTATATCAAATAAATATTTTTATAAAATTTATTGTTCACAACAAAGCTTGTAAATTCCTTCTGCATAAATTGCAGTAGCTAATAATAAATCTTCTACTTCTAAATATTCATTTGCTTGGTGCATAGTATCTTCTTTTCCAGGGAAAAGTAATCCAAATGCAACACCTTTTTTAAGGCAACGTGCATATGTTCCTCCACCTAATACAAACGCATCATTTTCAGTATCACCTGTGTACTTTCTATAAACATCCATTAGTGTAGTTACTAATTCATCATCTTTCGGTACATAGTGTGCTTCTTTAGTACTTGTAACTTCAATATCAATATTGTCTACCTTAACTCCATTCAGTCTAGTTACTAAATCAAACTTCATAGGATGACGACAATCCGTTGAAACTATACCAACTTTTTTCTCTAAATTATATTCTAGGATACCATAGTTATATGTAGCTTCTCCCATTTCATTATCAGAATAATCAATTCCTAATTTTTCACCGAATGGATCATTAGCAAGTTTATCTACTATATAATCTACAAAGTTTTTACCATTATTATCTAATCCTAATGTACTTAAAAATTCTGCTAATTTTGTTGCACCATTAATTCCATATTGCGGTGTTGAACCGTGTGCTGCTTTCCCTTTAAGTGCAAGTTTAATTGTATCTTCAACAGTAACTTCACCTTCTAGTTTTTCTTGCGCTAAGAAGTTTTCAAATTTTTCTTTAATATCTGACACTTCACCAACTAATTCCGCTTTTGCACTGGCAATAACCATATTTAAAACTTGACCACCATTAAATTTAACAAGTTTATAATTATAGTTTCCATCTTCAGCCACAAATTTCAATTTGTGATCGAAAGTTGCTCTTGCTTTTTCAGCATACACTAATGGAAACATTGCGTCTGGCGTAAATCCAGAAGCTGGTTGTTCTTCATGTTTAAAGTACGCTTCAACACATCTAAATCCAGTTTCTTCATCACTACCAATAATAACTCTTACACGTTTATTCCATTTTACACCAAGTTTATCTAATAGCTTAACCGCATAATAAGCTGCCATTGTAGGTCCTTTATCATCTAATGACCCACGAGCAAATATTTTTCCATCTCTTATTTCTGGTTTAAATGGATGACTAGTCCAGTCTGCTTCTACTACAGGTACTACATCAACGTGACCAAGAATACCAAATAATTCCTCACCTTGACCTACTTCAATATGTCCAGCTTTATTTTCCACTAATTTAGTCTTGTAACCATCACGTTCACCAAAAGATAAAATTAAATCTAATGCTTCTCTTGGTCCACTTCCAAATGGAGTTTCCTCAGTTATATCTGTTCCTAAAATTGAACGTACACTCAATAACTCAAATAAATCTTTAAGTAGGTCCTCCTTATGATTAAGAACCTCTTTTTTAAAATCTATACTCATTATATATCCCTCCGTTATTTATTTAATTTATTTAGTTCCTCTTCTGTTAAATATCTATATTCACCTAATTTTAGACTCTCATCTAATTTTAAACTACCAATAGATAATCTCTTTAAATATGTTACCGTTGTCCCTAATGATTTCATCATTCTTTTTACTTGATGAAATTTTCCTTCAGTTATGTATATATTTGCTTTACTTTCAAGCTCGCTGCTTTCTAGTATTTCTAATTTAGCAGCCTTACATTTATATCCATCTTCTAGAGTTACACCAGCTTCAATAATTGGAAGATGCTCATCTTTCAATTCTCCACTTACCTCAACATAGTATTTTTTTACTACATCTTTTTTGGGAGATATTAATTTATGTGCTAACTCTCCATCATTCGTCAGCAACATAAGTCCTTCAGTATCCTTATCAAGTCTACCAACAGGAAATACTTTGTGAATGCGATCTTCTTCTTTTAAAATATCCACAACTGTTTTTTCAATCGCATCTTCTGTTGCAGATATCGTATCTTGCGGCTTGTTCATCATAATATAAACATATTTTTGATAAACTAACCTTTTTCCATCTAAAATAACCTGATCATTAATCTCATCAACTTTATAATCAGGACTTTTTATTAATTTATCGTTAATTAATATTCCCTTTTTAATAACTTTTTTCGCTTCTGCTCTACTTAATGTCGTAGTTGTGCTAATAAATTTATCTAGCCTCACTATACTTATCTCCTTAACCTTCTTAAAGATGAGATTTTAATTTTTCTACCAAATAAATATTCATCGAATTTCATCATAGTTATACTGAAGAAATAGATTAGAATACCAAAGATTGCACAAATCATAATTAGTATCATACTTGAAATTTTTGATTCAATAACAAAGTTAGATAATATAGATTCATAAATAGCTGCCACTGTGATAAACATGATAAAGCAACTACTTAAGATTATTAATAATCTAGTAAAGAACTCAAAAATTTTAAGTCTAACCGCTGTATTTATAATAACTAAGTTTATACTAATCATCACAAGGTAAGTTGTGATTGAAGATAAAATCACACCATTTGTCTCAAATTTCATTACAAATGGAGTAATAGTTACATACTTAACTACCAACCCCACTATAATCGCTGCAAGGTTTAATAATTGCTTATTCACAGCTTGCATAATTATACTTGTTAAACTATAAATAGAATATAGTACCGCAAGAGGTAAATAAAATCTTAGTAAATCAGCATTTTCTAAACTTCTACTATAAAAAGCAGAATAAATTGGATCAGCAAGAACATACATTCCAACTAGAGCTGGAAGTACAATCATCATTAGTGACAAAATAACTTTATTTATTTGACTACTAACAGTTATTCTATCTCCTTGGGCAAATAGTCTAGTTATAGAAGGTAAAAATGTACTAGAAAATGCTGGTGCAATAGCAACAGCAATCATTACTACTTTATTAACAAGCTGTAACGCTGAGAATCTTCCATCTACAATATCCGCTTTCCCTATTTTTGTCATCCCATGAATAAAATTATGTTGGTCTATAATATTTAAAATTGGAAATAGCCCTACTATAAATATAAATGGTATAGAAACTGAGAAGAACTCTTTCACTAATGCTGATGTTGTAATATCAAGTTGTACTTCATCTTCTTCTATATTAAAATCTAAATTCCGTTTATTTTTAGAATAAAAAAAGAAAAGTACAATTAAAGAAAAAACAGCTCCAACTGCAGCTGCAAATGTAGCACTAACGTTCCCTTCAACTACTCCGTAACCTAATACCTTCATAATGAAATATGTTGCACCTAACATAAACGCGATTCGAGCTACCTGTTCAATAAATTGACTCAGCGCTGAAGGTAGCATTATCTCATGCCCTTGGAATAATCCTCTAAGACCTGAAGATACTAAAACTAATGGAATACCAAAACTTAAACTTTTAAGCACCAAGGCACCATCTTGTGGAGTAAATTTTTGTTGATTACTTATAAGAATCTGATCCGATATAAATCCCGAACCAAAAAATAATATACAAAAACCAACTATCCCCATTACTACTAGTAACCAAGATCCTAGTTTATAAATTCTTCTACTAACACTATATGCTCCTATTGCATTATATTTGGCAACCAATTTTGCTATTGCAAGAGGTATTCCTGCTCCGGATATCTCAAGTATTGTAGCATAATAACTATATCCATAATTGAATAAAGCCATTTGCTCCTCTCCACCAATTATCTGATAAAAAGGAATAAGATATACCGCTCCTAAAATTTTCGTTAAAATCAAACTTAAACTAAGTATCGCAGTCCCTTTAAACAAGGAATCTTTTTTCAAAATTTTCACATCCAAACTTAATATTTAATTGTAATATATATTTTTTATAAGTATAAATATTGATAGCAATATACCAATGCAGTAACTAAACTGTATGCAGCCACCAATTTCAATACTTTATCCATACGTCTTCTTTTTATTTTATTATTTGATACTAATACTATGTATGAACCTAGTAATAATACAAAAGTTATAATAAAAACTATAACAGATAAAAATATCGCCATACTATCATCCTTTCTTTTTTATATAACCTTATTTTATCATGATTTTAAAAATTTTTAAACATACTTTCTTCTATAAATATAAAAAACACATACAAAAATCTCTTATAATGTTTACATACTTTAATTTTTGTTAGATTTTCTAACATACACTTTATTTTGTTTGTTTTTTTTGTTATCATACTATATAGATATAAAATATTTATTTCACAAAATCTTATTAGAGAGGTACTATTATGGGGTTTAAAGAATTACAAAAAAAATCTTCCAGTTTTTTCCATAAGTGTAGTAACAAAAATTACTCAACTTACTGCAAGACAAATAAGATACTATGAAGAAAAAAAACTCTTCACTCCAAAACGTACTGAAGGTAATACTAGGCTTTTTTCTTTTAATGATATCGATAAATTATTGACTATTAAAGACCTACTGACAAAAGGTTTTAGTCTAAAAGCTATCGATGAAATAATTAATGAAAAAGAAGTACCTGCTGAAACAACTCAAATCAGACAGATTATCCATAACGATATTTTCGCAGGACCAAACGGTTTACCTAGAGAACGCTCAATTGGACGTGGTGATTTATCTAGATTTTATAACAACAAAAAGAATAAATTTTAGTGTTAGATTTTTTTACAATAATTTTCTACAAAATAAGGAGACAACATGGCTAAAACTATTACTAGAGAAGAAATAATTAAAAGAATTGAAGATGAAAACGTTAAGTATATTCGATTACAATTTACTGATATTACTGGTACAATCAAAAATGTAGAAGTACCTGTTAGTCAAATTGAAAAAGTACTAGATAATAAAATGATGTTTGATGGTTCATCGATTGAAGGTTTTGTACGAATCGAAGAAAGTGATATGTATCTTTACCCTGATTTAAATACATTCTTAGTATTTTCTTGGGATAGCGAATACGGTAAAGTAGCTCGTTTCATCTGTGACGTTTATACTGTAGATGGAAAACCTTTCGCTGGTGATCCTCGTGGTAATTTAAAAAGAACACTTGAAAGAATGAAAAAATTAGGTTTTGATACTTTAAATCTTGGACCAGAACCAGAATTTTTCTTATTCAGACTAAAAGAAAATGGTGAACCAAGTTTAGAATTAAATGATAATGGTGGTTATTTCGATCTTGCTCCTGTTGATTTAGGAGAAAACGTACGCCGTGACATCGTTCTTGAGCTTGAACGCCTAGGATTTGATATTGAAGCAAGTCACCACGAAGTTGCTCCAGGTCAACACGAAATCGACTTCAAATACGATGATGTAATTTCAGCTTGCGATAACATTCAAACATTTAAATTAATTGTAAAAACTATTGCTAGAAAACACGGTTTACATGCGACATTTATGCCGAAACCAATTTTTGGTATTAATGGATCTGGTATGCACTGTAACGTTTCTATGTTCAGTAATGGTGAAAACAGCTTTTATGATGAAAATAGTGAAAATGGGTTAAGTGAAGTAGCATCACACTTTATCGCAGGAATTCTTAAACATGCTCGTAGTTTCACAGCTGTATGTAATCCAACAGTAAACTCATATAAACGTTTAGTACCTGGTTATGAAGCCCCTTGCTATGTTGCATGGTCAACTTCAAACCGTTCACCTCTAGTTCGTATTCCTGCCGCACGTGGTAAATCTACACGTGTAGAAGTTAGATCAGTAGATCCAGCTGCAAATCCATACTTAGCAATGACAACAATCTTAGCAGCAGGTTTAGATGGAATTGAAAATAAACTAGTTCCAGCACCTGAAGTTAGAAGTAATATTTATGTTATGACTCGTGAAGAAAGAATCGCAAATGGTATAGATGAATTACCTTCAACATTATATACAGCACTAAAAGAATTATCAACTTCTCCTATTATGAAGGAAGCATTAGGAGATCACATCTTCTATAACTTTATAGAAGCAAAATCAATCGAATGGGATTCATTTAGAACTCAAGTTACCGATTGGGAAATTGATCAATATTTAAAAAATTATTAATAACATGAAAACAAAAAGAAGGAATAGCTTAATCACAAGCTATTCCTTCTTTTATTTTTACTAAAAAAAGCTACAGAATATTAATTCCGTAGCTTTTTTTCTATTAGAATTTAGATAGTAATTCTACTAATGCTTCTTTTGGTTGGTATCCAGTTTTTTCTTCTAGTACTTCTCCATTTTTCATAATTAGTAGCGTAGGAATTGACATAATTCCAAATTCACCAGCAGCTTCTTGATTTTCATCTACATTAACTTTGTAGAATTCAATGTTTGGAAATTCGCTAGCAACTTCTTCTAATACTGGCGCTAACATTTTTACATGGACCACACCATGGTGCCCAAAAGTCAAATACTTTTACACTATCAGTTTTTGATAATTCAAAAATTCTTTATCTGTGATTTCTCTCATTGTTTCTGTCTCCTTTAATTCTTATGAATTTATTTTATAATATCATAGCCAATTATTCAAATTATTTGTTTTAGCTATTAGTTTTACATCATTGGCATTTGTGGTTGCATCGGTTCATCCTTTGAAACATCAGCTACAACAGCTTCTGTTGATAAGAATAAACTTGATACACTCGCAGCATTTTGTAGTGCCGAGCGAGTAACTTTTGTTGGATCTACTATACCAGCTTTTATCATATCTACCCACTCTTCAGTAGCAGCATTAAATCCATACCCAACTTCAACCTCTTTAAGTTTAGCTACAATAACACTACTTTCTAACCCAGCATTTTCTGCAATTTGACGAACAGGTGCTTCTAGAGCTTTTTTAATAATATTAATTCCAGTTTGTTCATCACCTGTTGCTTCTAGTTTTTCAACCTCAGAGATTACTTGAACCAGCGCTGTTCCTCCTCCAGGAACAATACCTTCTTCTACAGCTGCTCTAGTTGAATTTAAAGCATCTTCAATTCTAAGTTTTCTTTCTTTTAGTTCAGTCTCTGTTGCTGCTCCTACTTTAATTACAGCTACCCCACCTGATAATTTGGCTAATCTTTCTTGTAATTTCTCACGGTCAAATTCTGAACTCGATTCTGCATACAATGCTTTAATCTGTTGTGTTCTTCTTTCAATCTTTTCTTTATCACCTTTACCACCAACAATAACAGTATTATCTTTAGTTACATTTACTTTAGCAGCTTTTCCAAGCATTGTTATGTTAGCATCTTTTAATTCTAAACCTAAATCATCAGTAATTAATGTTCCACCAGTTAATATAGCAATATCTTCTAATATAGCTTTTCTTCTTTCTCCAAATCCTGGAGCTTTTACAGCTACAACATTAAATGTACCACGTAATTTATTTACGACAAGTGTCGCAACAGCTTCCTGTTCAACATCATCTGCAATAATTAATAAAGGTTTAGCTGCTGCAACTACTTCTTCTAATACTGGTAAGATTTCTTGAACAGCACTAATTTTTTTATCAGTAACAAGAACATAAGGATTATCTAAATCAGCAATCATTTTTTCTGTATCACTGACCATGTACGGAGATAAATATCCTCTATCAAATTGCATCCCTTCTACTACTTCTAAAGTTGTATCAAGCGCTTGTGATTCTTCAATAGTTATGACACCATCATTCCCAACTTTATCCATAGCTTCTGAAATGAATTTTCCGATTTCTTCGTCAGCTGCAGAAATAGCACCTACTTGAGCTATTTTATCCTTAGAATCTACCGTCACGCTAATTTCACGAAGACGTTCAACAGCTACTTTCACCGCTCTTTCCATACCTTTTCGTATACCGATAGGATTAGCTCCACTAGTAACGTTTTTTAGACCTTCAGTTATCATAGCCTGTGCAAGAATAGTTGCAGTCGTAGTTCCATCACCTGCGATTTCATTTGTTTTATTAGCAACTTCAGCTACTAATTTCGCTCCCATGTTTTCATATGGATCTTCTAATTCTATTTCTTTAGCAATTGATACCCCATCATTAGTAATTAGTGGAGAACCAAACTTTCTATCTAAAACTACATTTCTTCCTTTTGGTCCTAATGTAATTTTGACAGCATTTGCCAATTTATCAACACCAACTTTCATCGATTGGCGAGCATCTTCTGAAAATTTTAATTCTTTAACCATGTTTCCTCCTAATCTTCAATAACAGCTAGAACTTCTTCTTCATTTACTAAATAGTACTCTTCATTTTAAAATTAACTTTTTTATAATTATCTGAAAATACTACTTTACTTCCCTCAGAAAGTTCTCCGTCATTATCTTTTGATAATAAACAGCTTTCTCCTAAAGCAACTACAATCGCAATATTTGAAGTTTCTTCTTTTGAAGCTAAAACTATTCCACTGGTAGTTGCTTTTTCTTCCTCAACTTTTTTTAATAATACATTATCAAATAATGGTTTAATCATATTAATAACCTCTTAAAAATTTTTTTCTGTATTTTTCTTTATCTACTGAAATATATAATAAAACAAAAGTCAAAAAAAAGTCAAATCATAATAATTATTCAATTAAAATATAAACTTACCATATTATTTACTATGTTAAATATATGACATAAATCAATATAATTATATGTATAATAATACAAAAATAAAGCGGTAACAAAGCTATTTTTATCATTTTTTTAATTCATATTATTTTTATATTATAGCAATATATGTTATAATTCTATTTGTATAATCAAAAAATAGTAATTATACGGGAAAAATTCAAACATTATAAATAATATTATTAGGAGGAAAATGTATGAAATACGTAGTTGTTGGAACATCACACTTCGGATACGAAGCTGTTCAAACTATTTTAAAAAACGAGCCTAATGCTGAAATTCATTTATATGAAAGAGGCGCTGGGGCTTCATTTATGGGTTGAGGTAGCCAATCTTATTTAGATGGGACATCTAAAGCATTATCTGAACTACACTTTGCAACAGAGGAGTCTTACCGTTCTCAAGGTATTAACATCCACTGTAACAGCGATGTTGTAGGATTAAATTCACAAGAAAAATACGTTGTTGTTAAAACAGCAGCCGGCGAAGAAAAACAAAGTTACGATAAATTATTACTAAGTCCTGGTGGAGCAGCAATTAAGCCTCCATTCGAAGGAATCGAATTAGAAAACATCCACACTTTCCGTGGCCCTGAAGATACTCAAGCTGTATACGATTGTATGCAAAACAGTAAAAAAGCAGTAGTAGTTGGTGGTGGATACATCGGTCTTGAAGTAGCAGAATCTTATGCTAAACACGGTATCGACGTAACTGTTGTTGACTTTGCTCCAAGAATCTTAAACACTTACCTAGACCAAGAACTTACTGATATTCTTACTGAAGAAGGTGCTAAACACAACCTTAAAGTTCGTGGTGGAGAAAAAGTTCTTTCATTCAAAGGTGAAAATGGAAAAGTTACAGCTGTAGTAACAGACAAAGGTGAATACGAAGCAGATACAGTTATCGTTTCTGTTGGTGTTCGTCCAGATGCATCTTGGTTAAATGGAGAATTAGAAATGACAGAACGTGGTTTTGTTGTTACTAACGAATACTTAGAAACATCTGCAAAAGACGTTTACGCTGGAGGAGATTCAACTCTTCTTCCATACGCTCCAACTCGTGGAGAATTACCAATAGCTCTTGCTACTCTAGCTCGCCGTCAAGGTGTAGTTGCTGCATTAAACGCTATGGGTACTAAAACTAAAATGCCTGCAGTAAACGGTACTTCAGCATTATCATTCTTTGATTACAAATTCGTAAGTACTGGATTATCTCAAAATGGTGTAGGTCTATATGATGGTAAAGTAGCTTCTAAATATGTAGAGGAAAGAATTTATCCTGATTTCATGAGAAAAGAAAACAATCTAGTTCACATGAAGATCTACTTCGACGAAGATACGCACAGAGTTCTAGGAGCTCAATTTATGTCTAAACATGACGTATCTAGCGCTATCGCAGCTTTATCTATAGCTATCGCATCTGAATGGACATTAGAACAATTAGCGCTTGCTGATATATTCTTCCAACCAGAATTCGACCGTCCATGGCACTTCATTAACGTATTAGCTATGGCAGCTCTAGACTACAAATTAGGTGGAGCAGACAAATTACTATTTTAGTAAAACAATAAAAAGTTCGCAGAAAAATTACTGCGAACTTTTTTATTCTGAAATTACTTGATCTAAATTTGATACTATTCTTGCTCTTCCTTGTACTTTAAAGTTTACGATATTATCAAAAATATTTAGAATTATAACTTCTCCCTTATTTAATATTTCTAAAGCTTCTTCATTATTCGTCTTTTTCGTAATTACTTTTACATTATCAACTTCAGCTCTAATAATAATATAACTACTTTCTTTCATAATCTACTCCTATTAATACTATAACTTAATTTTATATTGAATGTCCTTAACTAATTCTGTATCTTCTAAGAAAATACCAGTTTTCTTACTTGTAACTGTTTTAGAACCAATTTTTTTTGATTCCACGCATTGCCATACACATATGTTCAGCTTCTATAATTACATAAACACCTTTTGGTTGTAATTGCTCTTCTATTGCATTAACAAGCATTAGTGTCATATCTTCTTGAATTTGAAGTCTACGACTAGCACTTTCTACAAGGCGGGCTAATTTACTAAGCCCTGTAATCTTCTTATTATTTGGTACATAAGCTATGTGACAAACTCCATAAAAAGGTAGCATGTGATGTTCACATAGAGAATAGAACTGAATATCCTTTACTAAAATAGGTTCATCATTATCTGATTCAAAAAATGTATTGATTTCCTCTTTCGGATCAACATTTGTTTTAGATAATAACTCTTCATACATTTTTACACATCTTTTTGGTGTATCTAATAATCCAAGCTCTCGATGTATCTCTCCAATATTTTCTAATAATGTTTTTATAAGTTCTTGTGATTGTTCTTTATTTTCAAACTATCCTCCATTTTTATAAAAAAAGAGCTACTAGTAGTAACTACCTCTTTTTGAATTTAAAT
>CAKMQF010000035.1 GCA_927911745.1 uncultured Gemella sp. | reverse complement strand
TAAAATATAAAAAAAATTAAAAAATAAAAATGTTCAACTATATGATAATATAGAATTTATCGCTAATTGTGAACAAATTGTGAACGAAAAATGGTAAAATGTAGGAAAAATACTACTTTTTATCATTTTTGTTTTGCCATAATAAAAACTATGTTATACAATAATAATATAATATTTACAATTAAATATAAATAACACATATAAGGAGGTATATCTATGTTGGATCCACTATTACTTGCAAGGATACAATTCGCAGCAACAACAGTGTTCCACTTCTTCTTTGTACCTATTACTATAGGTATGGTGTTCTTAATCGCAATTTTTGAAAGTATTTATGTTAAAACTGGCGATGAGCATTACAAAAGAATTACGAAGTTCTTTGGGCACTTATTCCTAATTAACTTTGCTGTTGGGGTTGTTACAGGTATTCTTCAAGAGTTCCAATTTGGTATGAACTGGTCTGAATATTCTTCATTCGTAGGGGATGTTTTTTGGACCATCACTTGCGATAGAAGCCTTACTTGCATTCTATCTTGAGTCTACATTTATCGGTATTTGGATTTTCTCTTGGGAGAAAATTAACAAAAAAATTACACGTAATGTGTATTTGGTTAGTAAGTATAGGAACACTTATGTCAGCGTTCTGGATTTTATCAGCTAACTCATTCATGCAACACCCAGTAGGTGTTAAGTATGTTGAGAATGGTGTAATTGGTAAAAAAAGCAGAAATGATTGACTTCTTTGCAATCGTTAAAAACCCATACTTATGGAACCAATTCCCTCACGTAGTAACAATGGCGTTAACAGTAGGGGCGTTCACAATTGCAGGTATTGCATCTTGGAAAATGTTACGTAAACATGAAGTTGAAATGTTTAGAAAAGCATTTAAAGTTTCAATCGTAGCAGCTCTAATTGGTTCACTTGGATTATTTGTAACTGGACATTCTCAAATGCAATACTTAGTAAGAGAATATCCTATGAAAGTTGCAGCTGCTGAAGCTCTATATGAAGATACTGGAAATTCAGCACCATTCTCAGTGTTAGCAACAATCGATCAGAAACAACAAAAAGCAGAACATTATCTTGAAGTTCCTGGTATGTTAAGTTTCTTAGCATATGATAAGTTTGAAGGAAGCCTTAAAGGTATGAAATCTCTTCAAAAAGAAATGGATGAAAAATACTATCCAGTAGTTGGAAAACACATCGATTACACACCTCACGTACCAACAATTTATTACTCATTCAGAGTTATGTCTGGTGCTGTAGGTATCTTAATCTTAATGTCATTACTTGGTACTATTTATGCATTCAAGAGAACTGAAACTAAAAAACGTTGGTTCTTACAACTTATGCCATGGACTTTACTAGTAGCTGAAGTTGCTACTGCTTGTGGTTGGATTATGGCTGAGATGGGACGTCAACCGTTCTTAATCTTCGGAGTAATGGCTACTGAGTCAGGAGTTTCACCAAACTCTGGAGCATCAGTATTATTCTCACTACTAGTATTCTGTGTATTATATACTATCTTAGGTATTGCACAATTTATCGCATTTAGATATACAATGAATAAAAAAGAAACAACTGTGAAGGAGGTAGCATAGTATGGATTGGTCAGTAGCTTTACCAAATATTTGGTTCTTACTTATTACAATACTATTTACAGGATTCTTCGTATTAGAAGGATATGACTTCGGAGTTGGAGTTTTAGCTCAAGTATTAGGTAAAAACGATGAAGAAAAACGTGTTTACTTCAATACAATTGGTCCTTTCTGGGATGCAAACGAAGTTTGGCTATTAACAGGTGGTGGAGCGATGTTCGCAGCTTTCCCTATCTGGTATGGTAAATTATTCAGTGGTTACTATATCGCATTTGTATTAATGTTAGTAGCGTTAATCTTACGAGGCGTATCATTTGAATTTAGAGGTAAATTAGGTGATAATAGAGCTTGGATTAAATCATTCGATATAGCAATGTTTGTTGGTAGCTTACTTCCTCCAGTATTATGGGGAGTTGCAGTAGCTAACTTCATGACAGGAGCAAACCTTGACGCTAAGAAAAACTTAGTTGATGGTTTCTTAGGATTATTATCTCCATTTACTATTCTTGGAGGAATAATGATGTTACTTCTAATGTTAGTTCACGGAGCTCAATTCTTAGCTCTTAAAACTACAGGAGAATTAAGAAATGCAGCCCGTGCAACATCTGCATTATTATTCCCATTTGCTGCAGTAGTAACATTAGTATTTGCTATTTGGGCATTATTTAAAACAGATATCTTTACGACAAACTACTATGTTGGTTTAGTACTAGCAGTAATTGCGGTAGTATTCTTCGTGTTATCATTTGTTTTAAACTTTAAAGGTCGTGACTTAGGTGCATTCTTAAGTACATCAGGAACATTAGCGTTCCTAACTCTAAGTGTCTTCGCAGGTATGTTCCCACGTGCTATAATAAACAGTAATGATGTTAGTCAATCACTATTTATTTATGATGCTGCGAGTGGAGTATACACTCTAAGACTTATGACAATAGTTGCATTATTCCTATTGCCATTCGTTTTAGGATACCAAGTTTGGTCATATTCTATTTTTAGAAAACGACTAACTAAAGAAGATGAATTGGAGTATTAGTCAATGAAAAAAAAGGAAGCAAAATTAAAACTTCCTGTTAAAAAAAGTCTTACATTGACACTATTAATATTATCAATATTCGAAGCAGCTTGTATAATTATACAAGCTGCTTTTTTAGCAAAAGCCATAGTAGGACTTTTTGATAAAAATTTTGATAACGTAGTAAGAGATAGTGTTCTTTTTTTAATAGGTTTTATTTTTAGAATAGTGTTCTTACACTTACAACAATATTTTACAGAAAATCATGCAATCAAGTTTGAAACAGAACTCAGAAGAAAGTTACTTCAGAGTTACTTTGACTTAGGACCTGACTTCACATCAAGAGAAGGATCAGGAAAGCTAGTAACTCTAGCGATTGATGGAATAGGAAAAGTAAAACAGTATTTTGAATTAAACGTATCAAAACAAATCCGTGGAGCTATTATCCCAATCTTAGTAGTTATATTTATATTTTATACAGATTATGTCTCTGCCTTAATGATAATATCTGTAATTCCTGTTATAGTTATTTTTTATGATACTACTTGGAATTAACGCTAGAGATATGGGCGAATAGACAGTATAAAAAAATATAGAGCATTATCTAACAACTTTATTGATACGATTCGAGGGGGTGGAGACTCTTAAATTCTTAT
>CAKMQF010000034.1 GCA_927911745.1 uncultured Gemella sp. | reverse complement strand
CATCATTCCAGTAGCAATGACACCAATAACTTTTAAGATTAAGAAGTTACAACACTTAGAAGAATCACCCTATCCAACCTAATTTAATGACAATTTAAACTACATAAATGTATAAATGAAAAGCACTCTGTTAGGGCTGACCCAAAAGTCCTAACTTTAAAAAATGTATATGATAACTACATTGACGCAGTGGTTATTGAATATCTAAATTCGCTTTATAAAAGCTTTTTAGATATCTAATAAACTGTGCGGGGTGACTCGACAAAATCGATTTCTTCGAAATCGCGATTTTTGAGTCACTCCCTGAAGATCTTTAGAATCAATAATTAAACTATTTAATTCTACTTTTTTTCAGTTTTGCAAACATAAATGATATAATAACTAGCCCTACCATTCCTATAAAGACTAACCAAGTATTTTCTATTCCAACTTTATCAGTTAGTACTCCATTTACAGATAATAATACTGCTACAATGATAGATTCAAAAGTATAAAATATAGAAACTGTAGTAGTCCTATTTCATCACTTTTTACTAAATATTTATGCATAAATACACTAACCTGTATGCCCATTAAAGTGAAAAATACAATGTACATCATAAATAGTGTAAATTTAGCATATACATTTTGAATAAAAATAAACATTAATAGCATTCCAATATTTACTACTACAAATAAATATAGAATTCTTAGCTTCGATAATTTATCTGATAGTTTTTCGTATATAACACTTCCTAGCATTCCACTAACCGATATACCAACCCAAATATACCCTATAATATCAGTGTCTAACTTTTCAAATACAGCTTGCCACTGGTTTGATGGACCAAGATCTAAAATAGAAGGAATAACAAACAGTAACATAAGAAATACACTACTTTTTACATATAAGGTTTCTTTTAAAGAATTTTTCACCGTAACAAGTGAATCTTTTAACTTCTCAAAAGATATTTTTTGTGTCTGTTCTAATTTTTTCATAAAAAATGTATGTAAATAAAAACGAAATAATAAAAACTATCATACTTAAAATTATCGACAAACTTTTATAATAAACATACGCGTACTTTGCACTAATAAATCCTATTACCGCAGAGAAAAATAGTGAATAAAGTGAATTTCTAGAAAGAACTTTATCTATATCTATTTCTTCATTATTTTTATTGTTCACATTGACCAACCAACTTGTTAAAGTTCCCGATTGAAATGACTCGGCAATAGCTGATATTATAGCAGATATGTATAATAATATTAAACTATTACTAAGTAACAAGATTAAACCAACAACTTTAAAAATCATACTTAACAGAATACTGTTTTTTGCTCCTATATTATCGGTGATTGCACCACACGGAAGCTCAGTCATAAAAGACGCTAACCAAAAAATTGATAGATATAACCCGACTTCGGCAAAAGAAAAATCTTTCGATAGCAAGTAAATATATAATATAGGATTAAAGAAAGATTGTCCGATTGTAAATAATATACTATACAAATAATAAAACTTTGTATTATTCATCTTTTTCGCCTACAATCTTATACATTTTTCCATAATTATCTCTTTCTAAAAACTTATAATCAACAAGATATCTTCTAATTAGAGAATAATCTGGATAAATATCCTTTATTGCTTCATTTAATTCCTTTTCAGTGAATTCTAATGATTTTTCCTTTAACATCTCTAAAACTAACTGAAGAACAGGGAGCTTATTCTTTTCTTTTTTGGGAATTGTCGTTAATTTCCCATCTTTAAAATATTTTGTTTTGATTTCTTCCATAAAGCCACTTCCTTTCTATTAATAAATTTTATTTTTTATATATTATTATATGAAAAAAATAAAAAAATGTAAACATAAAAATAAAATCTCTAACACAGTTTAACCTATGTTAGAGATTTATGCAATCTAAATTAGTATTTAATTTTATTGACCTAAGACAAATACGTCTTCTGACTCTTTTTCTTCTTTTTTCGTTCCTTTGCTTAAAAAAGAAACTTTACTGGCAATTACAGACATTTGATAGTGTTTTACTCCATTTTTATCAATATAAACATTGTTATTTAGGCTTCCTACTATATTAAGTAAGCTCCCTTTTTCACAGTATTTAGCTGTATTTTCTGCAGTTTTTCCAAAAGTAGTAAATTCAAAAAATTCTGTATCGTAATTTCCATCTTTATTTTTAAAATCAGATTGAACCGCTAAAGTTGCTTTAATATAGCTAACTTTCTTGTCACTTTCTTTTAATTCCGGCTTTTTAACTAATCTTCCTATTAATATTACTTGATTTAACATAATATATCCTCCCTTAAAATATAATTTAGATTGCTATAAAAACAATTGGAAGACTCTAATTTTATATATTTTATATGTCAAATACCTTATTATAATTCTAAAAGCCTATTTATGAATTAAAGTTACAAATACTTCCCCATCTTCTAAAAACTCTGCATTAATGTAATTATCCCCATCAAAATGAAGAACTTTCCCTGGTTCTACAATATGAATTTCTTCATCATTTAAAAACACTTGTATTTTTCCTTTAACACAAGTAAACACTACCAAGGCTTCTGGATGATTGTGTTTCGCTATTAGTTCACCTTGTTTCCCTACTTTTTTTACTAATTTAAATCTGTCATGTTTTTTTAACAATCCTGCTTCTTCAAAAATTATCCCTACACTCATACCAATTCTCCTTATATTAATTTTATATCTATAAATATTTCCTATACAAACGTTTTCTTACTTTTATTATAAAACTTTTTTTATTTACAAAACAAATAAAATTCATATCTTTTTCTAACTTTTTAAAAGTTGTCCCCATTTTAATAAATTGCTTTCTATTATCTTTTTTAAAACCGTTTTTTATTATTCTTAGTGAATTTATTACCCCTTCATCTGCCAATAGTCCCGATACTGTAAGTAGTGTTAGTTTATCATGCATATAATTAACCGTTTTAAATTCTGCTTCTTCAAATAGTGATAACCAGTCCTCTTTTGATAATGGTGATACATTTACATTAATCGCATCAGATAATTGTTTTTTAGTTTCCTCATAGTTATTTAACAATAAGATATCATGAGTCAATAATAATCCACCTGGTTTCAATACCCTATAATACTCACTTAATGCTCTTACCTTACTCTTATTACTAAACATAGTTAGCATCGCTTCATTAATAATATAATCAAAACTATTATCCAAAAATTCTAAATGGAAGGCATCAGCTCTAATAAATTCGATATTATTAAGATTATTTTTCATCGCCTCAAGTTGGGCTTCTAATATTGCTACTTTATCCACGTCTATTCCTATAAAAGTAGTTTTTGGATACTTTTTAGCTAAAGAAAGTAGATTTATCCCTCTATTACAAGCAACTTCTAGGATCCTATCACCTTTTTTAAAATCTATATGGGCAAATAAAAAATTGGTACCTTTGATTCCCCCAGGTCTCAATCTAGTTTTACCTAAATTTTTTAAAAATTTGTGCCCCATTTCCTTCTTCATAATGTCACTCCTTAATATGTGTTATACTTATATTGTACATTAAGTTAAATAGAAAATCTAGAAATAACTGATAATTACTATCGATTATTTCTAGATTTCTTGACTTAATATTTTCACATATTTTCTCGATATTTTGAGTCACTCCCTACAAAGTTTATTAGATATCTAAGAGCTTCTATAAAGTAAAATTTAGATATCAATATACCTCTATATCTATGAGTTTTCATATAAATTTTAGGATTTCTAGGTCAACTCTTTCTAAAAATCATTACAAGTATATGTACCTTCATCTCTGTATTCTACTGCGAAACGAACAATTTCTTTTCCTAAAACATATGTCTCTATAGGACTATATTTCTTTGCTTTCCCTCTTAACAAAAATTTAAATACTGGAGAAATTTTTATAAATAATTTTTCTAAAAATCTCTCATCAGCGCGTTTACTAATAAGAAGTGATGGCTGAAAAATTCTAAGAATACCTAGATTCATCTCTTTTAATTTATCCTCTAGTTCCCCTTTTAATGAATTATAGAAGTTTTTCGACTTGCTATTAGCACCTATTGCTGAAACAACATTAAAGCTTCTTACTTTTCCTTCACAAAGTTTAGCGAAGTTCACAGTATAATCAACATCGATTTTTCTTTGATTTTCTTTTGAACCTGCTATTTTTATTGTTGTTCCAAGACTTGCAAAAACATCTGCATTATCTAGAATACTTGTATCAAATCTCATATTTTCAAAGTCTATAACTATCTTAGTTAATTTACCATCTTCTGGTAATCGTGATATAGAGTTTCTACCAAGAACATAAATTCTTTCATAATATTCACAGCTTAATATTTCTTTTAAAATTTCTCTACCTACTGCTCCAGTTGCCCCAATAATTACTGCTGTATTTTTCATGCTAATATCCCCTCTCTATAAAATTAATGAAATTAAAGCTAAGATTGGTAATCCACCTTGCTTTAGAATAATTTTTTTATCACTAGTTAAACCACCGTAAATAGCTACTAATATAATATAAATTAGTAACATTCCTACAATTTCTTTAGGATTTTTTGATAAGAATGTTCCGTACAGTAAGCCAATCCCGATTAATCCATTATATACACCTTGATTTTTAAATAAAACATTTAAATTAGGTCTCTGTAACTCTTCTTTTTCAATATTAAATACTCTACTTGTGCTATCAGAATCTGTAGCAAATGTTTCTAAATACATAATATAGAAAAATAGTAATGCTACTAAAACTGTTAGAATTATTGTTATTATACTCATCTTTATACCTCTTTTTAAATTAAATTATTATTGAATTTATTAAGTAATTTTACCAACCGTTCAAAATCATCATTGGTAAATTCTTGACCAATAAATTGTCTAATATCAGTTTCTTTAACGCACTGATCCACTTTATTTTTGGAATATTGTGTAAGTTCTACAAATACTTCTCTATTATTTTGCTCATTACGACGCTTTGTTATATATTCTCCTTCTTCTAGTATTTTTAAATGTCTTGTTATGGCTGCTGCATCTATTTCTAAGCTTTGTGCTAGTTGCTTAGGGGTTGCAACCTCGACTTCATATAAATATTTTATAATTTGAAATCTTGTTAAACTTATTTCTAATCTTTTTTCGAAAATATTCGCGACTTTTATTTCTAAAAATTTTCAAATCGTGTAATAATTTTACATAGTCTTTAACATCCATATTTTTCTCCTCTATTAATTGATAAGTCAATTATTTAAAAACTATTATGCTTTATAATAGTTGATTTGTCAATTATTATATTTTGTAGGATTTATTCTTACAAAAAGTGTAAGGTATTTTCTAAAAGAAAAAAAACTTTTTCTATTAGCATTTACAAACGTTTTCTAGTCTTATATAATGATTTTATAAGTTAAATAGTTTAAATAAATATGCGATTTAAAAAATATTAAATTGCTGTAAAAACTTATTAAATAAAAGGTTTTATAATAAAAAAACTATATTAATTTAATATTATATATAATTGAAGTTAAGGAGGAATTTAAAATGTTCTCATTTCTAAAAGCTTCAGCACCTAAACCGAGAATCGACAGTGCTCGTACAGATGCTGAATATAAAAGACTTCGATGGCAAGTATTCTCAGGGGTATTCATTGGATACGCAGCGTACTATCTAATCAGAAAAAACTTCTCACTTGCTATCCCTTATTTAATCGACCAATACGGTTACTCTAAAGCTGACTTAGGGAAAGTTTCACTTGCTCTATCATTAGCTTATGGTTTCAGTAAATTCATCATGGGTAACGTATCAGACAGAAGTAATCCTAAGTACTTTATTACTATTGGTTTAGTTGCTTCTGCTGCAGTCAGCTTAATTTTTGGTCTTGTTCCTGCAGTGCTATCTTCATTAACATTAATGATTTTCTTATCAGCACTTAACGGATGGTTCCAAGGTATGGGTTATCCACCTGGTGCTAAAACAATGACTAACTGGTTCTCAGCTTCTGAGCGTGGTGCTTGGTGGAGTTGGTGGAACGTTTCTCACAACCTTGGTGGTGGATTAATCGGACCTCTTGCACTTGTAGGACTTTCTGTTTTTGGTGCTTGGCAATCATTATTCTACTTACCAGCAACTATTGCTATTATCTTAGCAATTATCATGTTCTACCTAATGAAAGATACTCCAGAATCTGAAGGTTTACCACCTGTAGATGAATGGAAAGGTGAAAAAATTGTAGAAAAAGTTGAATCTGCTCACACATTATCAGCAAAAGATATCTTCTTTAAATACATTATTAACAACAAATTCCTATGGGCTATCGCAGTTGCTAACGTATTCGTATACTTCGTTCGTTACGGAATTATTGACTGGGCTCCAACATACTTAAAAGAAGTAAAACACTTCTCTGTTGACAAACAAAGCTGGGCTTACTTCTTATATGAATATGCTGGTATCTTCGGTATGTTAGCTAGTGGTTACTTAAGTGACAAAGTGTTCAAAGGACACCGTGCTCCTCCAATGTTATTATTCTTAACTGGAGTACTTGTTGCAGTATTCATTTACTGGAAAAACCCTCCAGGTAACCCACTTATCGATAACATCTGTCTAGTAGCTATCGGATTCTTAATCTACGGACCAGTTATGATGATCGGTCTTCAAGCAGCAGACTTAGTTCCACGTGTTGCTACAGGTACAGCTACTGGTCTTACTGGACTATTCGGTTACCTACTTGGATCAGCAAGTGCTGGTTATGTAATGGGTAAACTTGTTGACGTGTTCGGATGGAACGGAGGTTTCTACGCATTAATCGTTTCTTGTGTATTAGCATTCGTATTCATCGCATTAACATTATTCAAGAAAACATCTAAACAATTAGAAAACTAATGAAAAAAACATCTCTATCAACTAAGATCATTGATCCTCCTTAAATTGATAGAGATGTTTTTTTATAAAGAAAATACGGCTGATTCCTATAATCATCCGTATTTTTCTTTATGTTTATTACTATAATATTAAGTTCGACTTTAGATATTCTACTAGTTCACTTCTTTTCTTCGTATTAGTTTTTTCCATGAGGCGTTTTTTATACGTATCTACAGTTTTAACACTTAAGAACAATTTTTCTCCAATATCAGTTAATGTGTAACCCTCAACAATATATCGTCCTACCTCTTTTTCTCTCTCGCTAAGTTCTATTTCCTTGTCTTCTTTAAATAATTCATAGAAAATCGTAGCGTATTTTTCATTTAGGTATATATCATTTTTAAACATAACTTTATCTATAGCATGGAGTATTTCTTCATGGGCAGTACTCTTCGTTACATAACCCGAAGCACCTAATTTAAATGCTTTTTTCATATAGGATTTATCTTCATGCATACTTAAAATAATTACTTTTGTATTTATGTTCTTCTCTTTTATTACTTCAAGTATATCATAACCAGTTCCATCAGGTAATGATATGTCACATATAAATAAGTCATAAGAATCATTAGTTATCTTTTCTAAAAACTCTTTTTTGCTTGAACAATCATCTATAACACTAAATTCTTCGTTATCTTCTAAAAGAACTTTGATACCTATTTTTATCAATTTATGATCATCAATTAATAATATTTTCATCAATTTTCTCCTCTTTTAACATTTCTGTTTTAAATTTACACATCAGTATAGTAGAGTACTTATTATTTTTAAATAGTTTAAATTCACCAGAAAAATCAAAAATTCTCTCTTGTATACCATAAATTCCTAATCGTCCTTGCTTTTTCGCTAGTTCGACTCGTTCTTTAGTTAATCCTATTCCGTTATCCGCAATAGTTAAAATTATATAATCTGTATTTTCATATAATTTAATTTGGACTTCTGTAGCTCCTGAATGGCGTTTTATATTCGATAATGATTCTTGAATAATACGATAAAGAGTAATATCAAAATTATTATTTTTCCCACCCTCATAGTTGGTATAAAACTCAACATCTATACCGTACAGATTCTTGTAATCTTCAATATATTTACTAATTACTTCTCCTAAGCTAAGTTCAGTACTAGGTGGTCTCAAATTAACAGCTATATTTCTAATATTACTTAAACTATTTTCTATTTCAGACTGAATTAATAATAAGCGATCTTTTTTCTTTTGGTCATTTTCTTTATCTACTAAATTACTTATTAAAAACAGAAGACTTGCTAAAGACTGACTAACTTCATCATGAAGTTCTCTCGACAGCATCTTTTTCTCTTCCTCTTGGATTCTAAATATTTTATTTAATAGATAGTTATTTAATTTTTTATTCTTTTTATTATTCTCGACCATTTCATTTATAGAACTGACAAGAACATGAAAATCACGACTGTAATTCTCTTTTTCTATCTTTGTCCTATAATCGCCTTCTCTAATTATCTCATCGGTTACCGAAGTTAAATCTTGCACCGGACGTTCTATTAATTTTGAAACGTAGTATGCAATAACCAATAACATAACAAACACAGACATATTTAAAATAAGAATTCTTAAAAACTGACTATATGTCTTCATATAAATATTTTTCGTGTAAAATCCAACTCTAATATAACCAATATTAACATCATCTATGGGAGATACATACTCTAATATTTCCCCTCTTGAACTGTCATATTTCTTAAAATTGTTTAACTGTTCATCACTAAATGTTGCAATTTTCTGAGGAATCTCTTTCAATGTTTTTCCTAAGATATTTTTTTCATTATCAAATACAATAATGTATGCAACTTCATTATTTAATGCTGCACTATGAATTTTTTGATGAATTTCATAAGTATTTTCTGTTTTTATATTTTCAGAAATATTTCCTGAAAGTTGATAATAAGTCTGAGTTATTCTATCTTTTAAAGCACTCTCGAGTATATCTTTATTACTGACATAAGTAAAAGCCAAAATTACACTTAAATATATAGTATAAATTACTATAAAGAATATAATTATCTTATTTTTTATCTTTAATTTTGCCATATATTAATCCTCACTTATTAAATTAGGATAATCACTAGCTTTTGTTTCTTCATATTTTTCAATTTGAAGCTGTGATAACGTGCCTTTTATTGCACTATCCTTATCAATAGATAGCAAAATTTGTTTAAGCTTATCTTTTTCTTCATAGTTTTTATGAGTTACTACCGGTCCAGTTGCAACCTCTGGAAATGTTTTTTATTATTTTTATATTATGTGCAGTATCTGGAAAATTATTATAAATATACTGTAATGCCCAGTCATCTACGATAGCAGCTTTTACAGTTCCATTAGTTACTTGATTTATTGATTCTTCATGACTGTGAGTAAAATAACTATTACTGAAAAACTTATTTGCTGATAACCCGTTTTTCTTTAAATAATCATTCATTGCTAAATACCCAGAATAACTATAAGTATCTACAAATGCAAAGCTCTGACCTTTCAAATCTTCAATACTATTTATATTGGAATCTTTTTTTGTTATAACTATGGGATGATAGTATGTTTTCCCCCTATTTGGTCTTGCTAAAAGTTCTAAAGACTCCTTATCTTCATACAATGAATATGCTCCTGTCGATAAAAATGCAACGTCTATCTTATTATTTTTTAACAAAACATTTATATCTCTATAACTTTTTTTCTGTATTAACTTTACTTTCTTGTTCAATTTTTCACCGATATAATTAGCTAATTCTTTTCCAAAATATAACTCTTATTATCACCAGTTACGGAAATTAATCCAATTCTTAAAGTTTCATCATCCTTAGCGCTATTATCAACTGTTTCTGTTACTTCAGAAAAATCTATATACTCTTCTTGTTTATTCTTCAAAACTAAAGGAAGTACAGCGAATAATAATACGGAAAGGAATATTACAAAAAAGCTTATAACTATTCTTTTCATTTTTCTCCAACCTCTAAATTATTTTCTCCAATTTCAAAGACTATATCAATAAATTATTATGTTAAATAATAGAATTAATACTATTTATCTTTTATTAATAGTATAACATTTTATTTTTAATGAAAAAAGTGAAATCATTCATTTCTTTCTGATAATTACAATAACTTGATTCGTTATGTATGATAAACAGAACAAGTTTACTATCGACTTCACTAAATTTAATTTGTAACCTTAAAAAAAGAAGGGAGCGATTTTTAATCGCTCCTCTCTAGATGTACTTGCTAGCTTCTCTTATGCTAAGATTAGCCATATTATCCTTATTCTTTTTAATAAATTCTCTGACCCACTCTGGATTAAATTTAGAATAATCGCGAAGTGCCCAACCTATAGCTTTATTAATGAAAAATTCATTATCCCCTAGGTTGTTTACTAAAATTTTATCTAAAATTATTTCATCTACTTTGTCTTTAAGAGACAGTTGGTATAAAATAGCTACTCGTTTCAACCAAATATTACTGTCCTTACTCCACTCAAGCATAATTTTATCATATCCTTCGATACGAATAACCAAGCTACCTATAACCTTTGCAAGTAAATCAACAGTATCCCACCATGATTTTGTCACGATTAGATATTTTAACTTTGAGATATCTTCTCTTTTTAAGAATTTCTGCATTGCCTTTAAATAATAAACAACTACATACTGAAATTCTCTCTCTTCTTTATTCCAACAACTCTCAACAAAATCCCAATCAACAGTTTTAGTCTTTCTTGCATCTGGAAAATATTTTTTATAGATTTCCGTTCTAGTTGCACCACGTACACCTAAAAATCTAAACTTATCCTGCATATACTTAGACATTGATTCAGCTAAAAGTTCATTACGATTTTCTTCGAAGTCAGTTATTAAATCTAATAATTTCATAATTTATAATAAAAGTTCTTATCTGTTATTTTCTAAACTTGCTTTAATGAATCCAGCGAATAATGGGTGTGCTTTTTCCGGACGTGATTTAAACTCTGGGTGGAATTGACCAGCTACAAACCATGGGTGTTCAGGAATTTCCACGATTTCAACTAATTTACCATCTGGACTAACTCCTGATAATACCATTCCTTTTTGAGTTAAACGATCACGATAGAAGTTATTGAATTCATATCTGTGACGGTGACGCTCAGTAATATTGATTTCTCCATATTCTTTATGAGCTACAGATCCTTCTGTTAATGTACATGGGTAACTTCCTAAACGTAAAGTTCCTCCCATTTCTACAACATTTTCTTGGTCCGCTAATAAGTTAATAATTGGATATGGTGTGTTTGGATCTAATTCTGATGAGTGCGCTCCAGTTAAACCACACACGTTACGTGCAAACTCAACAGCAGCAAGTTGCATACCTAAACAAATACCGAAGAATGGCACTTTGTTTTCACGTGCGTATTTAATAGTAGTAATTTTACCTTCAACTCCACGATCACCAAATCCACCTGGTACAAGGATTCCGTCTGCATCTTTAAGATACTCATGAACATTTTCTTCTGTAATATCTTCAGATTGAATCCAATCAATTTTAACTTTAGCATTGTTTTTATATCCTGCATGTTTTAAAGATTCTACAACAGAAATATAAGCATCGTGAAGTTCTACGTATTTACCTACTAATGCGATTCTTACATCTTCTTTTAAGTTATCTACTCTATCCACTAATGATAACCATTCAGTCATATCAGCTTCAGGCGCAGTTAAACCAAAATGATTTAACACGATATCATCAATTTTTTGAGCTTTAAGATTTACTGGTAATTGATATAGATTACTTACATCGCGACTTTCAATAACATTTTGTTTTGGAATGTCACAGAATAATGAAATCTTAGCACGTAGCTCATCATTTAAAGCAAGTTCATTTCTAACTACGATAATATCTGGTTGAATACCTAAACCACGTAATTCTTTAACAGATTGTTGTGTTGGCTTAGTTTTCATTTCTCCTGCTGCTTTAATGTACGGTAATAATGTACAGTGAATAAAGCATACATTTTCACGTCCTAAATCGCTACGGATTTGACGGATTGCTTCTAAGAATGGTAAAGATTCAATATCTCCTGTTGTTCCACCAATTTCTGTAATAACAACATCAGCATCACTAGATTCTCCAGCTAGTAATACTCGTGATTTGATTTCATTTGTTACGTGAGGAATTACTTGAACCGTTCCTCCTAAATAATCTCCACGACGTTCTTTTTCAATAATTGAAGAATAAACACGTCCTGCAGTTACGTTAGAATATTGTCCTAAGTTAACATCGATAAATCTCTCATAGTGCCCTAAGTCTAAGTCTGTTTCTGCTCCATCTTCTGTAACGAAAACTTCTCCGTGTTGATATGGACTCATTGTTCCTGGTCAACGTTTAAATATGGATCAAACTTTTGTAAAGTTACTTTTAATCCTCTATTTTTTAATACACGACCTACTGATGCCGCTACAATACCTTTTCCTAATGATGATACTACTCCACCTGTTACAAAAATATACTTTGTCATTGTGTTCTCCTTCTATTAAAAATAATAAACCCCCTACGAAATTATCGCAGGGGGTGGTTTCTTAAATCACTCTTTAAGAGTGCCCGTATATTATTCTAGCATAACGCAAAATTTTTAGCAACTAAAATAATTCGATA
Organism: uncultured Gemella sp.; assembly: GCA_927911745.1. Classification (GTDB taxonomy): domain Bacteria; phylum Bacillota; class Bacilli; order Staphylococcales; family Gemellaceae; genus Gemella. Next base: position 953 of record CAKMQF010000034.1, on the reverse strand, counting down.
TATTAAATTTTTCTTTTACTAATTATTAAAAGAATTTAAATGAACTGAATGGATAGTATCTTAAACTTACTTTCCCAATCATTGCTTCTTTCTTAACAAATCCAAATACACGACTATCTGTACTGTGTTGTCTGTTATCTCCTAATACGAAGTATGTACCTTCTGGCACAGTTTTAGATTTTGTACTACTTAAAAATTCAATATTAAAATCTGGTGTAAATGGTGCAGTTCCAGAAGCATTAGCTTCTTTAATTTTTTGAGCTAAGTATGGCTCTTCAACTTTTTGACCATTTACATATAGTACATCGTTTCTGTATTCTATAGTATCTCCAGGAACTCCGATTATACGTTTAATATAGTCATCAGTTTCATTTGCATGGAATACTACTTCATCTCCACGCTCATAATTTTTGCTGAGTTTATTAACGAAAACTTTGTCGTTATCAGCAAAAGTATAATCCATCGAATGTCCTTTTACTGTAAAAGGTGCAATAAGATATGTGCTTATAAGCAGATAAATAGCAATAGAAACTACTACAACTACTATCCACTCCATAATTTCTCTTAAAATTTTCACTGGTATATCCCTCTTTTATTTTATTTATGATTAATAATTCTACCATATATTAATAGAAAAATCAAAAATAAATTTTCCATTAATATATTAGAATTTGTAGATTTCACATCAACTCAAATATTTTTTGTTAATCTGTTTAGAAATGAAAATGTCAATATTTATGTAAATCATTTTTCATAAATTTTTTTATTTTTTCATGAAATACTATTATTTCTGTAAGCACTTTTATTGTTTTTTTTCATACGTGTGATATAATTATTTATACGGGAGTCTGTGAACAGTCTGAGAGGGAATATAAAATATTTCGACCGCGCCTGATCTAGATAATGCTAGCGTAGGCACTATCTTGGCTTAAAGACAAAACTTAGACCCCACC
>CAKMQF010000033.1 GCA_927911745.1 uncultured Gemella sp. | reverse complement strand
ATAAACCCGTTTAACGGGTAGCGGGCGTTAATATACAATAGGGCTTGAACGAATGTGAAGCCAGCGCCTTGAGGTGCGTGTTAGTAACAAAGGGTTATACCCGAAGAGAAAACCACCCCTTTTCAGGGGTGGTCATTATTTAATATTTAATATTCACACACAAATGAAATATGTGCGTCGTGTCTTAAATGGCTATCTATTTCCCTTATTTTATAATTATAGGTCATTACGTGAAGTTATATAGAAACTTATCTTATTAATCATGAGATAAGTTTTTTTATTTCTGTTAATTACCATAAATTATTTTATATTCTGCATATTTGACGCTTTACTAGTTGTTAAGTTTGTATTATATTAAAATATAGTGTAGAATAAAGTTGAAGGAAGGGTGAATTTTATAAAAATTTTCATACAAAAGTTGATTGATAAAATCTCTGTAATTTTTATAGATTTACTCAAGAAAAAAAGGGGGAGGCAGACATGAATAATAAAAAAATTATAGAATTTCCTGTCAATAAAAAAAGGATATACAGGAATTAGGAACAAAACGTATAGAGACTTCGAGCTTAATCATGGTTATAGTAGGATTAAATTCTCATCTGAAGAGCTTGAATTTGATTTTAAGGAATCGATGAGACTTTTTACAGAATTTATTGAGAATATCGATGATCCTAAATACGCGATTTATATTGAAGATGCGATAGCTTTATCTAAGTATAATGTGGATGCTAGAGTCTGGAAAATTGTTAGTAAAGACTGTACAGAATATGAAATAGAATTAGCATTACTACGCCTAAAAGATGAAGTATACACCTTTGAAGAAGGTTATGTCGAGGGTAAACTATTTCCGATTAACTATCTTCATTTAATAGTTTGTCACCATCTTGCGGAATTTTATTTAGGTAATAAGCTGTATAGTAAAGTTTGGGATGCATATAAACCTTTTTATTTGGCTTTAGATATGGCTGATGAAGTTTTAGTGCCGATGTATCACAATTTTATCGTAGCTAGCCTGATATTAAACGATTTTACAATGCTTAACCATTACTATAAACTTATGAACAAACGTGGTAAAAATGATGATGTAGTTTTATTATCGAAAGTCTTCTATCACTTGATGCAAGGTGAGGAGAAAGAGGCTGTTGCGTTTACAATAAATTGATAAAAAATAATAAATACATTTCAGATGTGTTAGATAGAATTGCTAATCCTAAACTAATAGAGTTCAGTACGGATGATGATTGTAAGTATCTAGAAGCACTTAATACGGTTATAAAATTCGATTATTTCATAAGTAAAGAGTACTACTTCGACTTCCTTATGCATGTGAGAGAAAGTGAATATGTAATTGGAGATGAACTGGATAAGTATGCGGATCGCAAGGAAATAACAGTTGCCGATATGAAACGAGATAGATCGTTTATGGCAATAAGAGATACGGAATTAAAAATTATGCACGAGAACTTTTTATTAACAAAAGAAGATTTCTTGAAAATCACGAAGTCAGAATTTCTTAAAATAAAAGGCTTAGGTAAGGGGACTATCAGAAATCTACATTTAAATGGTGTAATGTTCGCTGATGATAGTGAGTTTGATATCCAGATGGAACTTATGGAGGATGACTTATGGTAAAACATGATAGAGAATTTGAAATATTGCTTAAAGAGTTTTTGAAAACAGAAGGGAAGCATTTTTCTAGTAAGGAAGAGGCTACGGAGGTATTTGAGCGTATTTACAATTTGGTCGACGCAGGTTATGAGATAGATGCTTCTCTTAGTGATATTGTTGATGCGATAGATGAAGGAAATATGAGTGTCGTTGACAAAATAAGTGCCTTACGTGAACTTCATGAGGAAAATAGAGATGCTCTAGACAGGGCTGTAGAGTTGGAAGAGGATGTCATGTATTCAGATAATGATGAAGATGCTGAACAGATGATAATAGCGGATGTTCTGGCTGAATATTATAGTAAGGCTGGGATGAATGAAGAAGCCGCGAAACTATATGAACTTATGTTGATGGCGAATCCAACGGATTTTCATGAGGTTGTAGATCTCTTGACCCTTATGTATGTTCGCTTAGATAGAGAAAGTTTATTGATGGATCATATCGATTGCTTTGACTATGAAGATTCAGAAGCTACATTGTTATTGTTAACTATCTTTAGCATAAATCAAGAAAAATTTGATGAAGCACATTATTATATGACTAAACTTAAAAAACTTAATAAGTACGTAGGTGAGATATTTAAAGGTGGATTCAATAAAGTTCTAGATTATATAGTAGGAAATCCTGGTAATGTGAAAGGTGTCAATAAGGAAAAATACTTTGAAATGACCTTTTCAGCAGGTATTGCTAAAGAATATCTGACTAATAAATATCATTATGAATTATTAGAGAAATTCTATAAAGAAGATATAGAGAAAAAACAAAACCTGATTGTTGAAGGACGTAAGACTGTATCTAAAGAAGCTATGAAAGAAAATCCTGTTTTCAAAGGTATGGAAAAACAATTGAACAAGCTTATCGATGCAGAATTGTATAATAAAGAAATTATAGAATGTTATACAGAAAAAGAACTGAAAAAACTAGATGGTATCGGAGTAGGTATTATCAAAAAACTGAAAGATAATGGTGTGAAATTCAAAGAAGAATAGGAGTGATTCAAAAATCGTGATTTCGAAGAAACAAGATTTTGTCGAGTCCCCCTCGCACAGTTTATTAGATATCTAAAAGGCTTTTATAAAGCGGATTTAGATAGCAATAAACCACTGTCTATGAGTTCTAATATGAACATTGTTAAATTTTAGGACTTTTGGCATAGTTTCATGTATATACAAATAAAGAAATCTGGGAAGTGAATCAAAAGCGATTCGTGGTTTCCCAGATTTTTTTTATTCAAATATTTTAGCTAGAAAGTCTTTGCTAAGCGTGTATATTTTCGGATTCTTCTTAATCACAGTAATCTTATCTTCATTTTCTTCTAGATATTTATTTAAGGTTCTTTTAGAAATTCCTAAAACATTAGACACTTCGTCATGACTTATTAAAGCATCTTTAGCACTAAATAAATGGCTTTGTAGAAGTAGGAATAGTATATTTTTAAGTTTATCATCAGCGATATTATCGTTGATATAGTTTCTAGCTATGAACATTTTTTCAATATTTTCTGTTAAGAAAGATAATATATGTTCTTGACCTGAAACTAAAAGTTCTAAGTTTTCTTTAACAAACAGAGTCATATCACCTTTGTTTAAGGGATGTGATGTTTTCTCGAAACTCTTATAGTATTTATTTTTATTTCTATTAATGCTGTATGAAAGAGTGATTGCTGTAAATATATCTACTACACTCGTAAGAGATTTGGCGAGTAAGTATCTACCTACACGACCATTTCCATCATAAAATGGATGGATGTATTCAAAATAGTAGTGTCCGATAAAAATTTTATATAGCTTTGGCAAGTTGTCATAATTCATAAATCTAATTAAATCAGCTAATCCGTTGTTAATATCATCTTCAGTTGCTAAACCATGGTGAATGATATCATTTCCAGCATAGACACTTACGCTTCCTTTTCTAAAAACTTCTCCATCTAAAACATCTTCTTTTGAAACCTCATCTACCAACGAGAACATCGTAGATCTTTCTGAAATCTTTGGGTTCAAGTATTTGAACTTCCTTGTCTAAGTAAGAATATAATGTTGCCATACCAGAAAAACGTCTGAGGTTAGGAGAATCACTATTTTTTTTAGAAAGTGCTTCGCTAATCTCTTTTTTAGAACTGTGAATACTTTCGATTTCATTAGTACTTTGGAGTTCGTTAATAAGCAACAAATTAAAGAACTTTTCTTGTGCAGCTTCTGGAAGTATATTTTGTTTGGCGATAATCTTAGCACTATTAGTATAAATCTTCTCTAGAATTAAGATCAATTCTGCAGAGTTGTATATAAATAATGGATACTCTTCTGGTTTTCTTACCCCCTTAATGAAGGGATTGATCTTAAGTGAAGTAACAGAAGTAGAAGGAGAATTGATTCTATTGTTATATTCGTTTTCTATATCAAAATTCATATGAAATAATTTTTCTAGTGGATAATACTTATTCATATAAATCACCTACTTTAATTTATTTTTAATAATTATAGCATATTCAAACTGGAAAAAACAGTTGAAATTTCCAATTTGGAAAGGAAAATAAAGTTTAAAATGGAAAAAACAGTCAAAATTTCCAATTTGGAAAGAAAAGAGAGTTCAAAATGAAAAAAACAGTAAAAATTTCCAATTTGGAAAGAAAAAGAGGATTCAAAATGGAAAAAACAGTCAAAATTTCCAATTTGAGAAAAAAAGAGAGTTCAAACTGGAAAAAAAGGTCAAAATTTCCATTTTGGGAAGAGAAAGTGAGTTCAAAATGGAAAAAATAGCCAAAATTTCCATTTTGGGAAGAAAAAGAGAGTTCAAAATGGAAAAATAGTCAAAATTTCCATTTTGGAAAGAAAAAAGAGTTCAAAATGGAAAAATAGTCCAAATTTCCATTTTGGAATTAATGTGTGAGTGCACCTTTCACCTACAATAAGTTATAACAAAAAACCTCTTAATATGCAGGAAGTAATTCGAAAATCGTGATTTCAGAGAAATCAATTTTGTCGAATTATCAAAAATCTAAGCAGCAAAATGCTACCTAGATTTCCAGTATGATTTTTTTTCGTGCCCCGAACTTGACAGAGCGTTGTTTTTTAAATCTCTATTTAGTTTTATCTTTTTGAATACTCAACAGCTCTGGCTATTTTTGGTTTTGCAGGATTTTTGTCGATATTGTTTTCTTCTAATAATTTCTCGAATGCGATTAATCCTGCTTCGTAATCTTTTGTCTCGAATTCTAATTCATAATCGATGATATCGTTGATAAATGTTGTCTCATCAAGTACCAATAAGCCCTCTTTTAAAACAACTTCGTGTCTTAATGTCTCGATTTTTTGAATCAGCATAGGAGTTTTAATTTTTACGTTCATTCGTTCTAGTTCAGTAATAATTTCGTTCGGTAATATCGGCAGTACCGTCGGCTCTTTTGGATATCTTTCATCAAGAGGCACGTTTATCTCAATATTTTGAGTTTCACCTTTTACCTTTAGAGTCATCTCTGTTTTTTTATTTGTATAACGAATTCTTAGTGCTGCCCCGATTTTCTTGAAACTTTCATCTGCATCATCATAGTAGAAATTTTTGTTTATTATTTCTTCAGAATTCTTTAAGTCATATTTTTCAAATAATGCGGCATATTGATCTTTTGTCAGTAAGTTTTTAAATTCTATTTCTATTTCTCGCATGAAATTTCCTTTCTTTTTTCAATCGCAATAATAAATGGCGCGTTGTTTTTCTGATTAATGAATTGATAAATCAATACCTCAGCTTCTTTTTGATCAAGATTTTGAAGTTCATTTAACAATGCTTCTTTTTCTACCTTACCATTCTCATGTCCCCAATAGACAACAATAACAATTCTCCCACCAATTTCTAGATGTAATAAGAATTTTTTAATCGTTGTAAGAGTCGTCTCGGCTAGTGTAGTAATCTCATGATCTGCATTTGGTAGGTATCCCAGATTAAAGACAACTGCACGGATTTTTTCATCTATATACTTGTCAAATTCAAAGTGTGAATCAAGAACAATCTCGCATTTATCCGTTAGCTCAGCTTCTTCGATTAGTTTTGTAGTGTTTTCTATTGCCAATTGTTGGATATCAAACGCATAGACCTTTTTAGCTGAAGTCTTCGCTAGAAACAACGTATCATTCCCATTTCCAGCAGTAGCATCAACAACGACTGAATTTTTATCAATAACTTCTTTTAATAATTTTTTGCTAAAAGCTAATACCTTATCCATATTATTATCCTTATTATAAAATTATTTTTGTCTGTCTGCTTTCATTTCAGAAAGAATATCGCTAAGTTCGTAGTAGTTATCGCTAGCTATTGTAAAGTCAAGCGATGTATTAATAATCTCAGCCAGTAATTTCGAATTATCACTTATATAGTCTTCTTCACGATTTAAATTTGCTTTAAGGCCTGCGATAAGTTTTTCTAATTTTTCTACCAAATCAACTTCTGTAGTTTCATCATTTTCATTGAATTCTTTAGTGTAGTCTTTGATATTAAAGCTAAGTCCATTTTTTAACGGTGCGATATATAAAGCGCGTAGATTATTTACATCCTCACCAACTGCAGCTGAAAGTTCATTTAGAGGTGCTGTATAAATTTTCTCATCCTCTGCACCAGCTTGTTCAATAACTGTAACCTCATGATCATAAGGATAGAATGACATAAGTTCATCCGAGACATTAGCCGCAGTTAAATCATCATAACATTGAGTAATAAGTAGGTGTTGAAGGGGATTAACCTGTCTTAACGTCTCAAGTGCAGTGGCATCAACAAGAGAGAATCCTTCCACAGGATCGAACTTAGCCGCGTTAAAACAAGAATCTAAAAAGCTCTCACCACCAACGATTTTTACGTCTTTATCACTGTTTATAAGCAGTTGAGTAGTTAGTTCAGCGACCATAGGATGCCCAGGAACAAGATACATTACATCGTTATCCTCAGCAACTTCAAGAATATAATTCGCAATACCATTGTATGTATTTTCGAAATTTTCACTTTCTGTATAAAATCTGTCACAAGTTTCAAACGCGATATTATTCTCCTCTAAGAAAGAAATCGCAGGATGTTCCTTAGTACGCGCGATAACCTTTGCATTAGTGTTATCTAGTAAAAGTTGTTTAATATTTTCCTTAATGTTTGAACTATCATTAGGTCCAAGTCCAATAATATAAATCATGGGGTTCTCCTTATTGTATGTTTGGTCTATTTTTTTTAATCTTAAATATAGTAACTCAAAAATTGTGATCCCGAGGGGAATTAATTTTGTTGAGTCAATTTCTTTGTTTAACATTGTTATTATAACATAAATTAAGTTGCGAGTTGATAAAAATACTTATTTGAATATTATTAATGCATTATTTAAATATTCAGTCTAGTATAACAGTAAATTGTAAAAAAAATTATGATAAATCTTATATTAATAAACAAGTTTGTTCACTACAGTAAAGAGAAGAAATATTTCTTTGGAAATTTAAGTTTTCCTGGTGAAAATTTATGAGATATGGTGTTTTTAGAGTTAAATTATTATGAAATATAGGTGGAATATATTGTAAAACTGTAAGATAATGCAAATTTTCAAAAGTAGTTAAGTTAGAATAAAACATTAAATTTTTGTCTATACAAACAATTTATGAAGTAAAAATATTTTCAGAATATGAAGTCTTTAGAATACCAAAGAATATTAGATAAAGCTTGATATATTAGGATTTACATATAATTTCTAAAGTGATATAATAATATAAATACAAAGTATATAAGGAGGAATTAAATATGTCAATCAAAGCATTAAAAGTAGCAAAAGCTGCACTTAAAACACCAGGAGTATTCGCAGGAGGGGTAGCATTCGGAACTTTAGGTCTTAAACTTCTAGCAAGTAAAGATGCGAAGAAAGGTTACTCAGTTGTTTTATCAAAATTATATAAAGCAAAAGATGGAGTAGAAGGAACAGTATCAAACATCAAACAACATGCTGATGATGTAGTAGCAGATGCTAAAGATTTATACGAAAAAAGAAAAAAGAGAAAATAATCTTCAAGAATTAGAGGAAAAATAAGATGGATTTTAAAATACTACATCTTTCAAGTGCAAGAGCGAGGGTTAGAGCTGATTTTCGCTTAACACCAGATGTAAAAGTATATTTTAAAGAACAGGCATCAAAAATCGAGAATATACAAAAAGTGGACTTTTATCAAGATGAGTACACTTTTGTCGTTATGTTTAAAGATGGCTGCAACAGTTGTTTACAAGAATTCTTTAAATTAGTAGATAAAGAAAAAGTAAGAGACTGTTATGAAAATCCAGTAGTAGTAGCTGAAGAAAGTCCTTATTCAATAATTGTAGATGCCATGTTTTGGCGTGTGATGTCTAAATTATTCGTGCCGTTACCACTAAGAGCTATTCATACATGGTGGAAAGCATCAGGATATTTAAAAGATACGCTGAAATTATTAGGACGCAAGCAAATTACTATGGAAACTCTCGACTCTGCAGCAATTCTAGTTTCATTAGCAACAGGTGCTCGTGAAACGGCAAGTTCTATTATGTTCATCCTAGAATTAGGAGAAGCGTTAAACAACTGGTCTGAGAAAAAATCTGTAAAAGTACTTGAACAAAGCCTAACTTCTATGGATAGAGAAATATGGCTTGTTGAAGAAGAAGGTAATAGAAAAGTAACTTGTGCAGAGGTGAAAAAAGGCGATATTATTCTAGTTTCAGAAGGAAATGAAATCTTATTTGATGGTATTGTAATGAATGGGGGAGCTAGTGTTGATGAAAGTTCATTGACAGGAGAAAGTTTCCCAGTTGTTAAGAATATTGGAGATGAGGTCTATTCTAACACGATAGTTGTTAACGGTGAGATTAAACTAAGAGTTGAAAACCCACAGGTCAATGGTCGTATCCAACATTTAATTCAACTGATGAAAGATTCTGAAAATAGAGAGGATACATATCATTACAAATATATCAAATTAGCTGACAGTATAGTAAAATATAATTTCCTAGCGATGGGACTAACATATTTATTTACAAGATCATTTGCGAAGGCGATGTCGTTTTTACTAGTAGATTACTCATGTGCATTAAAATTATCAACACCTGTAGCATATCTAACTACTATAAAAAACCTAATTGATCAAAAAATCGTGGTGAAAAATTCAGTAACCCTTGATAAATATGAGGATATAGATACATTTGTTTTTGATAAAACAGGAACAATCACAGTATCTAAACCGTATATTCAGGAAGTACTACCATTTTATGAATATTCTTATGAAGAAGTTCTTAGAATTGGAGCGTGTTTAGAGGAGCACATCTATCATCCGATTGCCAGTGCCGTTGTAAGTAAGGCAGAAGAAGATGGAATTGAGCATGAAGAGATGCATACAGAGCTATATCACATAGCTTCAAAAGGGATAGTATCTCATATCGACGGAGAAAAGGTAGTTATCGGAAGTAGACAATTGCTAAAAGACGAAGGTGTAGTTGTTACTGCTGAGCAAGAACAAATTATAGCCGAAAAACAAGAACAATATAATCTATTATTCTTAGGGTATAAAGAAAAATTGATCTCAATTTTCTGTGTAGATATCCCATTAAGAGGTGAAGCTAGCGCAGTATTAACTGAACTTAGAAATAGAGGTAAAAAGGTAGTTCTTTTAACAGGGGATAATGAAATTAGAACTAAGAAAATTTTAAAAGATGTAACTTTCGATGAAGTACATACAAGTATGACACCAGTTACGAAATTTGAATACATTAAGAGTGAAAAAGAACAAGGAAGACACGTACTAATGATAGGTGATGGTCTGAATGACTCAGCGGCATTATCAGAAAGTGACGTAAGTATCGTTATGAGCGAAAGTGCTGATCTTTCAAAACAAATTAGTGATGTTGTCCTAAAATCAGATTCACTAAACTCATTATTACTATTATCAGATGTTTCAAAAACATTACGTGCACAAATGAGCAACAATGTTAAGAGTACGGTATCGATTAATAGTTCACTGATATTCTTAGGATTAATAAATGTATTACCATCGAACTTACTAGCATTACTGCACAATCTAACAACATTTAGTATCGTACTTAAGAATTTTAATATTAAGTAGAGAAGATGAAAAGGTGATGAGCTGATTATGTTAGGAAGAAGGTGACTCTTCTTTTGAATATGTAAACTAAATTACTATTATTAATCGTCTTAACCGTCGCAGTATGTAAACTAAATAATAAAACTCGAGTCTGGATGAATCTAGACTCGAGTTTTGCTGTATAGATAACTTAAATCTAGAAAAATACGTATTACTTATTTGAGATTCTCTTTATGATTATATTTGAAAATGTATACCATATATAGTAATATGTAAATATAATGAAATAAAGGAGAGCGGTTTAATGAATAAAAAGAGAAGATTATTAAGTATTGTAGCGGTTGCGTCATTAGTAGCAGGTATAGGAGAGGGAGCAAGTCCACAGGCACAAGCAGTTACATTCCATAGTTGTAAAGAAGCGTGGAACCAAGGATACGGAGATATTCGAGTAGGGGAAGACGGTTATTCAAGACATCTAGATAGAGATGGTGATGGAATAGCATGTGAAATCAGTAAATCAAATGGACAATATAAACCACGTGCTCAACACACTCAACATGCTCAAAATGGTTGGGTAAAGAGTGGTGATGCTTGGTACTACTATAAAAATGGATTAGCAGTAAGAAATGCATGGGCAGGAAACTACTGGCTAGGATCAGATGGAAGAATGGTGACAAACAGCTGGGTAGATAACAATCGTTACTACGTAGGAAGTGACGGAGCATGGATAAAAGGCTACGAAAATAAATCAGGATGGCAAAAAGAAAGTGGATCTTGGTACTACTATAAAAATGGATTAGCAGTAAGAAATGCATGGGCAGGAAATTACTGGTTGGGATCAGATGGAAGAATGGTTACTAATAGATATGTGGATGGTGGCCGCTATTATGTAGGAAATGATGGAGCTTGGGTTCCGTCACTTCCGCTTATAAGCGATTTGCAAGACGAATAGGAAGAAATTATAAAAAGAATTAATATAATAATAAGAGCTTTAGTTCACTGGTTAGGTGAGCTAAAGCTCTTATTAATTATTTTGTAGAAGTAATCTTACTAAGAAGGTATATCTTTTGTAATATTGATAATAACCCCCTTACGATTATAACAAGAATTATAGTTAGTATAAAGTTCAGGACTACGACGATTGGGAACATACTGAACCTCATGTTCATATTAGTAATCTGATTTACAAAAGGGTATGTAATATTGTCTACAATATATGAAAGTAAGTAGGTTAATAAAGTATTATTTGATACGAAAATGATGGCAGGTCTAAGTTTTGAATTCACATTAATATCGAGATTAAGCAACCATGAAAAAATGCATGTTGTGATAATTACGATGAAGATATTAACATGTAGCACTGATTCTAAATGTATATCAAAAAAATTATATGCTAGTGTACTTATTATAAGAGTTATCCAAAATAAAATTTTTGAGTTAGAGAAAAAATCTTTTAGAATATTTTTGTTGTAAGAAAAAGCTACTCCAATCATGTAGTACATAAGAGGCCATGTATAGTACCACCAGTTAGGTAAAATATGCGCCAATATAGAATATCTAACATTAGAAAATAAATCTACAAGAGTAACTGGAATAGAGATAGCTAAAATAATATTTATAATAGTATATTTTCTTATAGATTCATTCATGTTTTTGAATGCTATATTTATTATAGGAGCAAGTAGCATTAATCCAACATACATGGTGATATACCAACCATAGTACTTATAATTTAGTATATTAATAAGAGCGGTTTTAAATAATGTTGTATTGACCACATACTTACTATCTACTAGTGTCAAAATAAACATAGCAAGTGAATACAATAAATACACACGGCCGATATTAAGATAATATTTTTTACTCCAAATTTTATTTTTGTTTAAATACCCAGTAACTATAATAAATAAGGGCACACACGCCATACATATATTCCGTACAGCTATGAAAATAGAATTAGAGATTGAGTATGTTATAGAGTAATACTTCGTATAAAGGAAAAAGTGGACCCCGATAACTAAAAGTAGGGATATAACTTTGATAATATCAATAGTAATATTTCGTTTTGAATGATTCATAAATAACCTCATAAAAAAATAATCAATAATAATATACCATAAAATAATAGAATGGTATAGGAGGGAGTGTTTAGATTTACTTTAACTTTAACTAAATAAATGTTATAATACGTACAGTAATAAAAAATAGGAGAAATAAATGAAAACATTAATAGTGATTCCAGCGTTGAATCCTCCTGAAGAATTAATAAATTATGTAGAGAGGTTAAGGTCATCTGGATTAGAAGATATTTTAATAGTAGATGATGGAAGTAGTAAAAAAATTCAAACGCATCTTTGCAGAATTAAAAGAAAAATATGGATGCCAATTGTTAACACACGCTAAAAACCTTGGTAAGGGAAGAGCATTGAAGAATGCATTCAACTATTTCTTAACAATGCCAGATGTAAAAGAATATAACGGATTAGTAACTGCTGATTCAGATGGACAACATAGAGTGGAGGATGTTATTTCAATGGTTGAGGAAATTGATAAACATCCGGAGTCGTTGATATTAGGTTGTCGTGATTTTGATTCGGATAATGTACCGCCTAAGAGTAAATTTGGTAATAAATTGACTAAAGCGGTATTTAGAATTTTTTACGGAAGAAGTATAACTGATACTCAAACAGGACTAAGAGGATTCCCAAAAAGGATATTAAAAGGAATGATTGATATTCCAGGAGAAAGATTTGAATATGAAACAAAAATGTTGATTCATACTTTTGAAGAAAATATTAGTATAGCTGAGACTACAATTGAGACTATATACTATGATAATAATGCAGAAACACACTTTAATCCTATAAAGGATTCACTAAAAATATATAAAGTAATATTTGGTTCATTTTTCAAATATTTACTGTCATCATTATCATCATTCATAGTTGATATAGGATTATTCCAGATTATACTGTGGATTGCGTTAGCGATAGGAATCAATAGAGGAACAGTACCTATTATTGTTTCGACAGTATTAGCTAGAATATTTTCTTCGTATTTTAATTTTACGATGAACAAAAACTTTGTGTTTAATGGAGAGAAAAGTATAAGAAAAACTATAATGAAGTATTATAGTTTAGCAGCGATTCAAATGTGTATGTCTGCGGCATTGGTAGCAATAATATGGCATCTACTAGGTGGATCAGAAACAGTTATAAAAATCATAGTAGATACGCTGTTATTTTTCATCAGTTATCAAATTCAAAGAAGATGGGTGTTTAGGAAATGATGAGAAGTATAGATGATAAATATAGAACGATAGCTAATAATGTTATATTAGCTTATTGTTTAACGTTAATGTTAACATTCAATAAAACTGTAAAAATAGTGGATTTTAAGTCGTTTTTAGAACTTTTTCAAGCTGATTCAATAATAACAACAGTGTTATTTTTATTTTCATTTTATTTTTTACAGAAAAATAAAAGTGAGAAAATAAATAGAAGAGAGAATAGAATAATTACTATTTTTAGTATCATACTTGCATTAATACATATAGTAGGAAGTGATATCACGTATACTCAATCTACTTTAAGAGGTGTTGTAGGAAGATACTCAATAGTAAGTTTTTTAATCTTAGTAACTATATCATTTGTAGCTATAAAAAAATTATTGGTATTATTATATAATCGATATAATAAAGTTGAATTAGTGGGTATTAAAGAAAAACAAGTATTTAATAAGTTATTATATTTTAAAATGTTGATTCCATTTCTATTAATACGTATATTAGGTTTTATTGTATTTTTCCCTGGAGTAACAACTTGGGATAGTATGTATATTATAGGAGAAGGTTTAGGATATTACCCATTAAGTAATTCCCATCCATATGTTTATACATTGTTTGTAAGTTTATTTACAAAACTTGGTTGGAAATTTTTCGGTGGTGTAGGTATAGGGGTAGCTATTTTTAACTTTGTCACATTAGTATTTACTTCTGTAACGGTAGTCTATGTACTTTATAAAATCTTTGAGACTTTTGAAATTAATATTTGGTTAAAGAGAGGGTTATATATATTTTATACTTTCTTCCCTAATTTTATTGTCACGAGTTTCACAATGTATAAAGATACATTCTTAATGAATTTTCTGATGATCTTTTTCTTGTGTATGGTAATGATAATGTATAAATCAGAGGAATTTTTCAATAGTAGGTATTCTTTAATTATTTTTGTTGTGTCTTTCTTTGGGGTATATATGTTGCACAGGAAAGCGGTGATATATATAGTTGTAGGTATGATAGCTATATTAATATATAGTAAAACTAATAGATTGAAAGTAATGAAATATGTAGGAATTGCGCTTATTATTACTTTGACATTAAATTATAAAACTTATCATAAACCTTATTAAAAGTTTTTGTAGGATAATTAAAATTCCATCCCGAATCAAAATACTCTATCATCATCAAACCAATTTTTTGTTCCCTTTATACATTGAATAATAATAATTAGACACATATGCGATGTCTGCGTAATTATAAGGATACCAGTATGATACAGATAAATTCAACACCGCGTCTATATATGTCTTCGGATGTTTTTTATAGCCTTTCCAC